>JAVYQJ010000019.1 GCA_038731975.1 Thermofilaceae archaeon
CCGCCGCTATCAGCCCTGCAGGGTTCTTCTCTACCACGTTCCTCACAACGCTCAGCAGAGTGAACCTTTCCCCTCTTCTCTCAAGGCTACGGGGGCTGTAGAGCTTCGTATCAACACCGGGTGTTACGACTTCATAGGGCAACGGCTTGACATGCGACGTAGTAAGCCTCTGGTAAATCTCCATATCATTCCCATTGTAGAAAAGTATGCAATCAAAATACTTCTGAAGATTTGTTGCTATGGATACATCACATGTTGAAGTCGAATTGAAACTCCCATAAATTATGACTTTTGCAGAACTATTAACTTTTTTGAAATTTTCTATAAATTCTTTTAATATTTTTCTAACAAAAGTTGTGCATGTTGAATCTGATAGCAAGAGAGGCGAAAGCGTCAGTATGGCGATATCATACGTATCGCGTGGGATGGCCTCAATCCGCGTGATAACCGTGCACTTCTTGTCGTCAATATCGATACTAAATCGTTCCATCATGCCTATTCGTTCATCGAAGAGGGGGATAAAGTCGACATGATGTCCTCTTCTTACGAGAGTTCTACCCAGGTAAAAGGTTAGCTTTCTTAAGGAAAAGCGTGAGTTTATCGTAGGGAGGTAACCGCAAATGGCTACCCTCATGAGCTTGTCGCCCAGGTCCAACTATGACTGTATCCTATTCCCACAATCCAAAATGGGCACTTATTGTTGCAGCCAATATACAGTGCTTTACAATCAGTCGTACACCAATATCTTACGACGGTGTCGGGGATCCCGTCCTCATCTGTATCTACTTTTTGTTCTTGATATCCTACTTTGCAATAGAATGTATATGTGATGAGTACAAGACCGCAGGAGCCAGGAAATGTCGAGGGACTAGTTGAACAGCATTCAATATAACCTTCAATAGTAGCACCTGAACCGCATCCGGCGTAGCAGTTTCCCATGTGAGTAATAACTTTAAGTCCCATATATATATATATCTTCCTAACTTTTCTTTTTCTTCTCTAAATTTAGATGATAATAAATTTCTATGCCTACGCTATGATTTATCAGAAATGATGCTCATCGGTTGTCGTATAAAAGAGATGAGGAAAAACCTCATCAAGGCTGGTGAACTGCAGATATGAAAGAACAGTATGCCAAGCGGTAAGAGGCAGAAACTTATCCGTTGCAGTTCTCGCTCAAGAGGTGCTTGTGGGCGCGACTTGTTTCGCGCCGGGTTAATTGTAAAAGCGGCTGGTAGAGGGGGGGTTGTGAGGCGTGCGGTGCTTAGGGTCGCGGGTGTGGGCTGTGAGGGGTGCGTAGCGCCGAGCAGGGCGCTGTTCATCAAGGCTGAAGGTGTGCGCTCTGTCAAGGTTTTGGGCTCGCGCGTGGAGGTGGTGTACGACGAGAGCGTTACGACGATTCGGGAGGTGATTGAGAAGAGCGGCGCGTCGAAGTACTACTTGATCGAGGTCGAGGCCGAAGAGGCCCTCGCGCAGGACTGATCGAGCCGCGCGGTCGAGCTGCGCAGCCTACTCTCCGAGCCGCTGCGCCTCCCCGAAGAGGTACCTCGAGAACTGCTCCACGTACTTGAACCCATGATCGGGGTAGATCAGGACGTAATCTCCTTCTTCGAGCGCTCCCTCGCTCCTCAGCTTCTCGAAGGCGGCTGTCACAGCCCCGCTGCTCAAGCCGATGAGCAGCCCCTCGCTCCGGGCTACGCGTACAGCTTGCTCCACCGCCTCCTCCGGCGTCACATCGATCACCCTATCGATGGGGGCGATGCGGGCCCACTTCATCCCCGTCTCGACCCGCCTGATGCCCGGTATCGATGTACCGGGCGCGGGCTGGACGCCGTAGACCCTAACCCCATCGCTGTACCTGCTCTTGAAGTAGAGGGCGATCGCGGACATGTGCCCTGAAGTCCCGAGGCCCCCGACAATCCCCTTGAGGTTCAGGGAGGCGCTTTTCACCTGCAAGTCCAGCTCCTTAGCCGTGTAGCGGAGGTGAACCTTGAAGTTCGCGTCGTTCTCAAACTGGTTCAAGTGGACACCGCCCATGATCCGAGCTTCAACCTCCACCTCGTCGATGAACTCCACAGTCAAGGCCTTCGGCTTCCTGCAGACTTCCGCACCCATGACCGTCAGAAGCACGTCGGATGCCTTCTGGATCGTGGCGGGGAGGTACAGCCTGACCCTAAGCCCCCTTATCGCCGCCATCGCCGCGAGCGCCATCCCCGTGTTCGTGCTCGTCGCCTCGTAGAGCACCACCTTAGCGCCGGGGTTCTTGTCGAGGTACTCCCTCACCATCGCCCACCCTATCCTGTCCTTCACGCTCATGCTGAACGGGTTGTAGCACTCGAGCTTCGCCCAGACGCGCAAGCCGTCGCCGGAGAGCGACCGAAGCTTCACGAGGGGTGTCGGCCAGTTACGGTAAAGGAGCTCCTCCGTGCTATCAAAAACGCGCAGGGGCGGGGGGTTTATCTCATCGTAGAAGCCCAGCTCCTCGAGCTTGAACACGCCCCCACGGTCAGGCTTCCTGCAGCCCAGCAGCTCTAACGCCTCCTCGACCAGCTCCCGATCGGTGCTGGGAGGCCACTCGAGACCCCCCTCCCTTAGGAGCTCAGCCGCTTTGCCCACAACCCTCACGAAGCGCTCGCTCAACTCGAATCTTCGCACACGACTCTCTAACCTGCTTGTTTATAAGCTATACCTTATTACTGCGGGATAAAGTTAAATATGGTACAAATTTTGTTTCGAATACCGATTCAAACCCCTTTAAGCTCTCTTGTGTATGTAGATCTTGGAGCCGATGAGCATGTTGTTCGGGACCAGAGCGATCGTGCCATCGTCCTTCTCGATTACGGTGAACATTGTGGAGATGTCCTGAACAACGCCCTGCTCGCCCGCAGCGGTGACGCGATCTCCGATCTTTATCGGCCTAGCGATGAGGACGAAGAGCCCGGCGATCGCCTGCCCAAGCACCTGCTGAGTGGCGAAGCCGATAACCATCCCTATGAAGCCGCCCAGCGCTACCCCGGCCGCTCCTCCAGCCGCTCCACCGGCGATCGCGGCAGCCAGGGCTCCGATCCCGAGGATCTTCATGATGCTGCGCACGGCTGCGGCGGTGGAGTGGGGGTATCGGACTCGCAGGGACCAGTAGATGATGTTGGAAACGCTCGTTACGATCATGTAGCCGAAGAAAAGGGAGAGAGCTATAGCGATGTAGGTGGAGTAGTCCTCGATCGCTTTCGCTATCTGAGGGACGTAGCTTGGAATCGTCGTTAAGACGACGGCTGAGATGATCAAGTACAGGGCGATCCAGGTGATTAGGTTGACTACGCTTTTCCGCAGACCCTTAGCGATATTAGTTTCTTGGCTCATCGGATCCGGCAGTTTGAATACGTTATAATAAAAACTTTAGTTCAAACTAACGGAGGGGGTCTAGCGCGTCATTACCCTGGAAGAGGGGAAGCGGGGGAGTGGAGGTTAAGACTTTAAAGAAAAATTATCTAGTGGTTTTTCAAAGATATTTTCTGAGTAAGACTTTTAAGCGGTTGAGATGAGGCGTCTTTGTGGCAACGGATGATGATTTTTACGCGTTATACTATGATCTGCTGTACTCTCACAGGGATGTGGCAGCAGAAGTGGACTTCCTCGAGCGTATGTTCCGCGAGCACAGCAGGATCGAGGTGAAACGTGTCCTTGACGTCGGCTGCGGAACAGGGATCCACAGCGTTGAGCTGGCGCGGCGCGGGTACACTGTGCTCGGCGTGGACCTCTCTGAAGCCATGATCTCGCAAGCCAAGGCCAAAACGGCGGGGCTTGAGAACGTCTCCTTCATGGTCGCGGACGCGAGGAGGCTTGAGCTCCCCTGCAAGTTCGACGCGGCCATTGCGATGTACGGCGTCATCAGCTACTTCACTTCGGACGAGGACGTGCTCAGCTTCCTGCGCAGCGTACGCGGCGTCCTCAGGGAGGGGGGCTGCTTCATCTTCGACACGTGGAACGCACTTGGAGTGCTCGAGAAGAGGGTCTACTACGAAACCCCCTCGACGCACTTCAGGAAGCGGGAGAGCATGCTGGCTGTTAAGGAGGAGCTTTGGAGGATCGATGTTTTAGATCAAGTCGCTTCCGCGAACATCTCCTGGTCGGTCATCGACTTGAAGTCCGGGTTCGTCGATGTGAGGAGCTTCGAGTTGAAACTGCGCCTCTTCACGATCAGGGAGTTGAAGCACCTCCTCAACGACGCCGGCTTCGATATCGCTGCGATGTTCGAGGACTACTGCTGCAGGCCCTTGACGGAGAGCAGCTCGGAGCTCGTCGTTGTGGCGAGGGCCCGCTAATTCTTTATACTTTAAACGAGCTCGGTTTTCGTGAAACCTCGAGTTTTCGTCACTAGGCAGATCCCCGAAGAGGGGTTACGAATCATTAGGGAGTACTACGAGGTGGAGGTCTGGGACCGCTACACGCCTCCCCCTCGCGAGGTGCTGCTCGAGAAGGCTAGGGATGTTGACGCGCTGGTCACCCTTTTGACGGATAGGATCGATAGGGAGCTTCTAGACAATGCTCCGCGCCTCAGGATAATAGCCCAGTACGCTGTCGGCTACGACAACATCGACGTGGAGTACGCCACGCGAAAGGGAGTTTACGTCACCAACACGCCCGGAGTCCTTACGGACGCGACAGCCGACTTGGCGTGGGCTCTGCTGCTCGCTGCAGCGAGGAGGATCGTGGAGGCGGACAGGTTCGTGCGGAGCGGTGAGTACTGGCGCACCGGCACCGGCTGGCACCCCCTGATGATGCTCGGCTACCACGTCACAGGCAAGACTCTCGGGATCATCGGGATGGGGAGGATCGGGCAGGCTGTAGCGCGCAGGGCGAAGGGTTTCAATATGCGCATACTCTACTATCAGCGCCACCGCCTCCCGGAGGAGCTGGAGAGGGAGCTGGGGGCCCAGTACGTCGACCTCGAGACCCTGCTCCGGGAGAGCGACTTCGTAACGATACACGTTCCGCTGACGAAGGAGACGTACCACATGATCGGCGAGCGGGAGCTCAAGTTGATGAAGAGGACTGCTATTCTCGTAAACACGGCTCGGGGGGCGGTTATAGACGAGCAGGCGCTCGTTAAAGCCCTGAAGGAGGGCTGGATAGCAGCAGCGGGCCTCGACGTTTTCGAGCAAGAGCCATTGCCGCCGGATCACCCTCTGACGAAGCTCGACAACGTCGTGCTCGCCCCGCACATCGGTAGCGCGACCTACGAGACGAGGGCAGCGATGGCGGAGCTCGTAGCGCGAAACCTCGTCGCGTTCTACAAGGGTGAAATACCGCCGAACCTCGTGAACAGGGAGGTCGTAGGGGTCAGGCCGCCCGGCTTCGGTTAGAGCGCGGCCCGTCGATCAACCCCTACTTAACGAGGGTCACTATTTCGAGGAACTCCTCAGCGCTCACGGGCGCCACGGTCAGGCCCAACTGCTTCGCTAACCTCATCGCCTGTGGCTTCGTGAGCCGCCCCTCGTCCGCGGCCGGCGAGAGAAGTACGCTCCGCGGGTGGCCGTCGGCAATCACTCTCCCATCCTTCACTACTACCAGCCGGTCGGCGTACTTGGAGGCTAGAGCTATGGAGTGCGTGATGGTTACAACGGCCCTACCCTCCCTCGTCAGCGCCTTCAGGTTTGAGAAGAGGCTTTCGTTGAACCTCATGTCCTGTCCTGTCGTTGGCTCGTCCACGATCAGAACCTTCGGGTCGAGTACGTAGGCTGAGGCTAGCGCCAACCTCCGCTTCTCACCCTTGCTGAGGAAGAAGGGGTGCTCATTCTCGAGCCCCTTCAGCCCGAAGACCTCCAGCGCGCGCTCAACGCGCTCTCTCACCACTCCTTCAGGGAGGCCGCGGATCCTCAAACCGAAGGAGATCTCCTCGTACACGCTCTTGTTGAATATCTGGTGGTCGGGGTTCTGGTATACGTAGCAGACGAGCGAGGACAGCGTCAGCCTATCGTACTCCTCAACCCTCCTACCCAGCACAAGCACTTCGCCCCTTGAGGGCCGGAGAAGCCCGCTCACTACCTTGGCTAGCGTGGTTTTACCGCCGCCGTTTGGTCCCACGAGAGCGACCAGCTCGCCCCCTCTGATCGTGAGGGACGCTCCCTTGAGCGCCCTGAAGCCGCCGGGGTACACGTACTCCACGTCGCGGCACTCAACGAGAACCTCTCCCTCCCCCACTCTCTCGACCTTTGGGATCCTGTCGGCGTGCACGAACAGCCTATCTCTCACGCTCTCCAGAGCTCGAACCAGATCACCGTACCTACAGATCGTGTCAAGGCCGAGCTTGAACGAGATTGCAGCTGCATCGGGCGGGTAGACGCCGTGACTCTTGAGCTCGTCATAGCGCGAGAACACGCAGCGAGGTTCGCCCACGGCAGCAACCCTACCCTCGCTGAGGACGGCGACTCTATCGGCAAGCTCCGCCACGAACTCGGACTCGTGCTCGATCAGGATGATGGTCATGTCCAGCTCGTCTCGCAGCTTCCTGATGGCCGTCAGCACCTCCTCCTTACCCACGGGATCCAGGTCGGAGGTCGGCTCGTCGAGTATCAGCAGCTCCGGCCTCCGAGCGACGGCCGCCGCTATGGCTACGCGCTGCTTCTCGCCGCCCGATAACTGCAGCGGGGATCTGCCTAGGAAGCTCTTGTCGAGGCCCACGAGCTCGAGGCTCCACTCGAGCCTCTCCCTTATCTCCTCGCGGCTTAGCCCGAGCGGCTCAAGCGATAGAACGAGCTCGTCTTCGACGGTGCTCATCACGAACTGTATCTCCGGGTCCTCGAACACCACAGCCACCCGCTTCGTGATCTCGGAGACGTCCCGGCTCAGCGTGCTCATGCCCAAGACTTCAACTCGACCGCGGAACTCGCCCGGCACCCTCTGAGGTATGATGCCGGTAAGGGCGAGGACCAGCGTCGTCTTGCCGGCGCCGGTGTGCCCCATGATGGCGAAGAACTCGCCGCGCTCGACCTCGAGATCGACTCCCCTCAGCGCGTAATCGCTCCGGCCAACGTACTTCCACCAGAGGTCCTCAACGAAAACCGCTCTGCTCATGGGATCCACCCCCACAGGACGTAAGCGATTATTAAGGTCACCGACACGGCGATGACGGCGTAGTCGTCGCGCCTCATCTTGAACGTGTAGTAGCCAGAGGCGGCTCTACTGCTGGGAGCGATCCCCCTAGACTCGAGGGCGAGGGATACCTCGTAGCTCCTCGTGATCATGAGGCTGAGCAGGGGGATGAGCGCGTTCACGTAGAGCAGGAATCTTTTAGCCAGCGAGGTTCTCTCGAAGTCTACGCCCCTAGCCATCATCGCTTCCCTGATGGTGTAGAAGTCGGAGGCGAAGAGCTGTAACCCTCTGAAGAAGAGGGACGTAGCCACGCAGGCTCCGAATGGAACCTTGAGGGAGAGAAGGCCCCACACGAGGTCTCTGTCGGTGACCGTAGCCATCAGGAGTGTCGCGGAGAGTATCATGGCGAAAATCCGCAGTATGAAGGTGAGCGCGTAGGTTAACCCCGTGTCTGTCAGGGACAGCTTCCACTCAAAAACTCCTTTCTCAGCTCGCATGCTTAGCAGCGTAACTTCGAAGAGCGTCTTACCCGGAATGTGAGTAAACAGCGAAAATGCCAGGACGATGAAGGAGCTCATGCTGACGATAACTGCTAGGTACCTTTTTATCGCGCCCAGCGGTACACCGGCTGCAACGCAGGCGCCCGCCGACGCGGCGACAAGGAGGAGGGCCTTGATGGGGTCGGTCGCGAAGAAGATCGCCACCGCGAATGAGAGCGGGAGAAAAATTTTCGTTGAAACATGCAGGCTCAAGTACCTCGACGACTTTGATTCAACCCCAGCCAGTTCACCGAGTATAGTAGGCATCCGTTAGGCCCACCATCCCCTTACGAAGAGCCCTGTCCTCTTGAAGATCGGCGTCAAGGCGACGAGGAGGGCCGTGGAGATAACGGAGAGTACGATCAGGTCGCCCGTCACCCAGCCGACGAAAACCGGCCAGAACAGCTCGGCAGGGAGCGGGGGCGGCAGGTTCCATAGGGTCAACGTGCCGGCGCCCCAGATTCCGCTGCCGAACGAGGCGGCGATGACGCTCAGGATCGTTGCGAGCCACGTCCTGGCGTGGCCGGCGATCAGCCCCATCGCGATCCCGACGCACGCTAACGCTAGGCCTAGGTATACCATCACGGCGTAAATCGTGGTGAATGGTTCGCCGTAGGTTGCACCCCAAAGCAGCTGAACCACAACCCCCAGGAACAGAATCGTCGTGCCAGCCGCTATGAACCAAGGCAGTAGCTTTGCCGCGCCCGGGCGCTTAGGCGTAAAGTCGGGGTCGGGGGCGAGAGCCTTGAAGATGAGGAAGGGTAGCAGCGCCTCGATGAAGTCGGCCCACGACCAAATGAATGATTGAATCAACGTGTAGCCGCTGGGGTATAGACCTAGGAAGAAGCAGCTTATGTAGCCCGCGAGGCAGCCCCACATGCCCATCCAAATGCCGAGCGGTACGTAGATGGCTGCCGCCAGGTAGAGTGCGGACACCCCCGGAGCGCCCAAGACGGGGAAAATGAGGCTTGAGACCACCGCGAGCACGTACGAGATTGCTGTAGCAAAGGCGAATAGCACAATGTGCATCCACGTGACCCTTCTCCTCACCGCTTTAGCTTGAGTTTCGGGTCCCGCCATCGAGGGCACCCGTGATAATTCCTTTTTAGATCTTTCGTTTAAGCAATGGGTATTTTAACTAGTGGTTATCATGCTCTTGTGATGAGAGCTGGTAGTGCGGAGAGAAAGTTTGAGCACGTGAAGGTTCAGCTGCTAGCTGCAGAAGCGCTCAGGAGTCTGCGGAGCTTTATGAGTGGGAAAGAGGTGCTTGAGCTGCTCGAGCGCGGGGGTGTGAAAATCTCCCAGGTGGACCTGAGCAGGTACGTCACGGGCACAGTTCTACCGAGCCCCTCCCGCTCCCTGGAGATCCTGCAGCTACTCGCAGAGAGCAACGCGCTGGGCCTTGTTTTGAAACGCGCCCTCGTCATCGACGAGCGGGGGGTGGTGAACGTGGCCAGAATAGTCTACGACAACGCCATCCTCAGTCTAGCGGCCGCACGAGCCTACGTGGAGCTGAGAGAGCTCGGCGTGACGAAAGTGCTAACAGCCGCTGTGAACGGGGTACCCCTGGCCACGCGCGTCTCCCACGCCCTCGACGCGGAGCTCTGCGTCGCGAGGCACGAGCCGGACGCGAGCGCGGACAGCTACCTAGAGGTGAGGTACTTCGCCCCGGATCCGCCGCGCTATGCGCACCTCTACTTGCCGACCTACGCGTTAAACGAGAGGGATCGAGTAGCCGTGGTTGATGACCTACTGCGCTCCGGCAGAACCCTGAGGGCTTTAGCTCAACTCGTGGAGCTCAGGAAGGCCCGCTTGAGTGCGGTGTTCTCGCTTATAGCGATAGGCGACGAGTGGCGCAGCTTCATCCCGAGCACGGTAGCGAAGGTTGTCACGGTGCTGGAGCTTCCTAGACAGGCTTGAAGCTATGCGCCCAGCTTCAACCTTCAGCAGATTAACCGTCGTTAATCCCAGAGGAACCACGGGATCTCGTCTCTGATCTCCCTGAAGTCCTTTGAGAGCAGTGGCAGTACTACTGCGAGCAGCAAGAGGGCGGGAGGGAGCAGAAGGGCGGGCGACACGGATGATAATGTGAGGAGAGGGAGGGATAGGCCTCCGCCTAGGGTTACAAGCTCCCTCTGCGTAACATTGTAGAGCATCCGCAGCATCGTCGTCTGCGAAGTCGCGAAAGCCGCAATCAGGATGAGCGCGCACACAACCGCCGAATAGGGGAGAAAGAGAGCGAGAGCCATGACGGGTAAGAGCATGAGAAAGTGGTTGTTGACAGGGAGCAGCGCGAGCAACATGAGGGTGTTGAGCCCCAGCGCTGCAGTAGCTAGCATGGCGTGGACGCTGCCCCTCCAGCTCAGCATCAGCTTCCTGAAGGCGCGTGCCCTAGCCATGAACTCGGGGTACGCCCTTACCGGGTTGGCGAAAACGGCGTAAAGCGCGGCGTAAGTTAGCGTCGCTGCGCACCTCACGGAGAGGCACGGGTCGTCAGCGGGCCTCTGACCCCTCACAACCTGAGAAAGGCGCCTATACCCCCTTACTTCAACCGCCTCGAGTGGACAGTCGCTAATGAGCCTCTCGAGCTCCTCGTGCACCCTCCGCTCTATCAGTCGGTGCAGTCCACTCGACCCTGGTGGGGGTACGCACCGGTCCTGCAGGTAGTGCAGCGCGTAGCCCAGCTCCCTAACCTCCTCATCCCCGAGCCTACCCCTCAGTACAGCTTTACGCACCTTCAACAGCTTCCTTAGTATCAGGAAGCTGGGACAAGTATGATGCGGCACCCTCACCTTCCTTTTCTTCAACTCTTCATCCAGCTCGTAAACGTACTCCGGCAGCTTATCGGGGGTTGAGGAGGCAAGTATGAGCGAATTTGCTTGCGCGAGCAGCTGCCTAACCGCTGGTTCATCCGCGTAGCCTATGAGCGCACTTACCGCCAGCTCCGTTAACCGCTCGTGCTCATCACCGTACACGTCCCGTCACCACGGCGAACTCCCTCGCAACGCCCACGATGAGCGCTAGAACGCTCGCAAGGAAGCCCTCCACCCCGGCAGCGTAGCTTAGGACGATGGCGAGCGCAACGAACGCCGCCGCCACAGCCACGATTCTCACCTTGCCAGAGGGAGAGGTCCGCTGGGGAGGGCTTGCCACCCTCACCGGCACCTCGGTATCGATCGACCGCTCAGCCTCCCCCCTCCCGCTACGCGATACCGCCTTCGCCGGGACGGCGTGCTCCTCCACCCCCCACCTTCCCCGCCCAGCTTCGTACCTTCTCCAGAACTCGCTAGTGTACGCAGCACAGGGATGCCCGGTTTCGCTCTCCCAGTGCTCCCTGAGCAGGTCAGCTATGTCGGGGTATTCAGCTAGATAGGATTGGTACTGGTCGAGCGAAAGGGCGAGACGCGGCGTAGAGTGCTTCTCGCAGAAGGCCTCTCCACAGTGCTCGCAACGCTTCAGAGCCTTCTGGGAGTGGTCACCTTCAACCGTGCATCGAGCGCACACGCCCTTTAGCTCGAGCGCGCGGCCAACCGAATGCATCACTGCCTGAGAAGCGCCAACCGATGGCTCGGCTGGAAAGCTTCGACCGGTGAGCTGCTGGTAGAGTTCGCTCAGAAGCCGCAGCACCTCCGAAGAGAGGTTAGCGTGCTCAGCTGCGAGCTTCAGCATTCTCTCCGCAAAAACCTCCTCCACAATCTCGTTTCGCGCCAGGCTGTCCCTAAGGCGTTCAAGCTCAACGTAGAGGGATACATCGCTCAGGTGGATGTACTCGTGCGGTTTATCGATCGCCCTCAGGCCGTACGCCCGGATGATGAAGGAACGGTACTTCACCAGAACGGGGTTCACAACGCGCGTCGCTACGTAGAAGCCGTCCGCGCACACGTGCGGAAGGGGGGAGCATAATTAAATAACTTTTCCCTTTGTATTTCGGCTTTAAGGGGCAGTTCGAGAAAGGCTTAAGAGCTGGAGACGGGAGCTTTCAACCGTGAAGTACGCGTTAATCATCGTTGATATGCTGGAGGAGTTTGTTAGAGGCCGTTTGCGCGCTGAGGCCGCTGAAGCTATCGTCCCTAACATCGCGAAGCTCCTCCGCTTCGCGCGCAGCTACCGAATCCCCGTCATCTACGCCGTGGACAGCCACTACCCCAATGTTGACGCTGAGCTCAGGCTCTGGGGCCCACACGCGATAAGGGGAAGCCCTGAGGCGAGGGTTGTTGAGGAGCTGAAGCCAGAGGCGGGCGACTACGTCGTATACAAGCGGCGTTACGACGCCTTCTTCGAGACCGATATGGACTTGCTACTGCGGGAGCTGGAGGTAGATACCGTTATACTGACGGGGATCCACACGCACATATGCGTCCAACAGACAGCCGTAGGAGCCTTCTACAGGGGCTACAAAATCATCGTTCCGACGGACTGCGTAGCTGCGGCCACCAAGGATTGGCACGAGAGAGGCCTCGAGTACATGAGAGCGTTCCTCGGTGCCGAGCTGACTACCTCAGATGTGCTGATCGAGAGGTTGAGGAAGGAGCTCGCTCAACCGCCGTCAAGCCAGTACATGTGACACGCAGCACCTCTGCCGCTGCACGCTGTACGGCTCCGAAGCGGTGAATTAGCTTTCGCTCTCACGCGGCAGCCAAAGGTTCGATCAAGGCTGCAGGCTAACCCCACACTCGCCGGTAGTCCTCGAGGAGCTTGCGTTTGACCACGTGCGTGTAAACTTGCGTAGTGCGGAGGCTGGCGTGACCGAGCAGCTCCTGTATCTCCCTCACATCCATCCCCTTCGACAGGGAGAGAGTCGCGAAACTGTGCCTGAGCACGTGGGGTGTCACCTTCTTCTTGATTCCGGCCCTCCGGGCGAGCTTCCTGACGATCCTCTCGACCGTCACGTAGTGGATGTGCCCCCCTTTCCTCCCGGGGAAGAGGTAGTGGTCCACGTTTGCGCTCCGCAGGTACTGCTCTAGGAGCTCGCGCGTACGGCTGTCGAAGAAGACTACGCGCTCCTTACCCCCCTTCCCCCTCACCCTGATGCCCCCCTCCTCCAGATCCACGTCCTGGACTTCTATGCTCGCCAGTTCGCTCACCCTCATGCCCGTGCAGAACAGGAGCGAGACGATCAGCTTGTCCCGCAGGTTGTCGGCCGAGTCTATCATAGCTTGAACCTCCTCCTGGGTCAAGTACCGCGGCAGCTCGTTCGGCCTCTTGGGGAGCTCGAAGCCTTGGAGGTTCCCCTTCAATCCCAGGTACTCCATGAACCTCTTCACCGCTACGGCCGCCGTGTAGATGCTCCTCTCCTTGTAGCCGGAGGCCCTTAGCCTAGCCAGGAAGGCGTCCACATCCCATGTCGTAGCTTCGCTGACGTGCTTCGGACCGAGGAACTGGATGAACCTGTCCAGCACGCTCCTGAACGTCCTGATCGTTCTGGGAGAGCGGTTTCTCGCTGCCAAGTGGGCAAGGTAGACTTCAACCAGCTCCCTATTCGATAGCTCCTTAACGTTCATAGGAAGCTATCCGCGTCGGTGAAGGAGCTCTCGCTCTGAGCGTACTTTTTAAGCTGCTTGTTCACGTAGATTGGGGCGCCCGTGCGGACGGCGATCGCCACCGAGTCGCTCGGCCTAGCGTCGATGTAGTAGCGCCTCACCCTGCTGTTCTCCTCCTGGAGGAGCACTATCGTGGCGGTGTAGACGTTGTTTATGAGTGCGTCGATCGTAATCTTCTCCACCCTAACGCCGAGAGCCCCCAGGATCGAAACGATTAGGTCGTGAGTCATGGGGCGCTGCGTCGGGACCCCGTAGAAAGCCCTGGCGATCGATTCGGCCTCCGACCTGCCGATGTATATGGGGAGTACCTGCTTCTCCCAATCCTCCCCCTTCAGCAGCATCACAGCACCTTGGGAGTACTCGGCTCCCCCCGACCTGATGACCACGCCGTAGACGCCCACGAGCTCGGCTCTAGTGTACTCCTCGCTCTCCCTCTCCTTCTCAACCTTCTCGCTCATGCTCCCCGGTAACTAGCCCCACACCATCTAATAAGCGTTCGTCTGCGACCAACCCCGCTCGCGGACTGCCGCTAAAGCTGATTAGAGGAGCCGCCACGCCTCGTTGTTGAAGATCACGTTTTCGAACTTTACAGCTATCAGCGGTCCCTTGAAGCGGGCTAGAGCCTTTACCCTCTTCGTAACCTCATTGATTAGTAGGATTGGGTTGCGCTCGAGGGCCTTGATCACCTCGTCGGCTCCGTTCGACCGCGATACCATCATGAAGAGGGTGTTCTTGACTATCGTCTCGGAGAGCGTGTCCGTGAAGCAGACTTCGCCGCTCTTCACCAGGGAGCCGAGCGCGAACCTCTTAGCCTCCTCAAACAGCGGCAGGTTGAAGAAGGGGCGCGTGCCCTGCTCGATCTTCTGCATCAGCTTCACATCGAAGTCCTTATCATCAGCGAGCTTTACGCGCTGCCTCCACTTCATCGCCCATATGGGGAACCACTCATCGACTAGCGTCACGTAGACGATCGGCCTCTCCTCCATCAAGTACTCCACGTACCTCACTGCGGCTTCGTCGGGAGAGTCGTCGTATAGGAAGCCCTTCTCAACCTTAACGTAGTTGAGGAAATCCCTGCTGCAGACGGACGTCATGAACGATTCTTCCGGTTCGCTCATTCTACCGAACTCCTGAGCTATCTTCTTCGCAAAGGTAGCCTTAAACGCCACCAGGCCGCGATTGTACATTAGCTGATACCCTCCGCTCCATTAATGCGCCTTCTATTAACTTTTGTGCCCGCCCAGCCTTCAGCTTTCAAAAAACCTCACTGTCCTGACCTCCCGCCGTAAACCCTTGTACAAAGAGAAGATGCCGACGAAGGTGAGGCCGGCCGCGCAAGTTAAAGCGAAGAGAGGAGCGGTCGGTAGCAGCGGTAATAGAACGGCAGCCAGCGCGAGCGAGAGCACACCGCTAGTGAGGGCAGCGGCTCTAAACTTCAGCTCGATCGGCACCTCCGCGTACAGGATGCGCGCGTCGCTTGCATCCGCCATGAAGCGGTAGGTGCGGCCGCGGTACTCGTACAGGCAATCGTACACGGGCACGTGGACTAAGCAGCGATCAGCGACGACAACGTCGAGCTCGCCACGGCCGAAGCTGCTGCCAAACTTCCTCCTAAGCTTCTCCGCTATCGACTGCCAACCGACTGACTTCGCCGTCTCCTCGGCCTCCGCAGGACCTACGCTCGGATTTACGAGCCTGCCATTCCACTGGACCACGTGCCTGTGACTGTAGTAGATTTTCCCCGTGAGGCTCAACCGTAGCTGCTCGAGCGGTGTCCTCAGCATGGATCCGTGGGCTGGTATCGAGACCTCAACGCTCTCCTCCTCGACTTCGCCACCGATCTTGGTCCTCCCGATCACCTGGACCACCCAGTACGGGTAGAAGACCAGCCTGTAGTCCCTGAGTCTGGTCGCACCGCTGAAATCATTCGGGGTCTCCGGCATCCGAAGGGCCCAAGATCGGAAGACGTCCAGAACGTGCTGCACAGTATAGTTCACGGGCCCCATCAGGTGCTCGCCAACCTCTCCGCCACCCACGGCGAAAGCCGTCCCGCAGTAGGGGCAGGTGAGCACCACCTCCCCCGGCTGCTGCTCAACGCTGCCGCCGCAGTACGGGCAGACCGGCATCCTAACCCACCCTCGCGGGAGCGTAAGCCGATGTGGCCAGCTTGACCGCGGCGATGAGCCCTACGCCGGCAACGAACAGAGGGAGGAGCACGTCTGAGGTCGCCCTGAAGGTCAGCTCGGCCACCAACCCTGCCCCGAAGACGGCTAGGAGGGAGCCGAGCAGCCTGGCCGCCCTCTCAACGTTCGAAAGCGGGAGCTCCAGCTTGAGCTTCGATAGCTCGGGGCCCACCGCTGAACCGGTGTACAGAGCACCACCCCTGGAGTACGTGAAGATCCAGTAGGGGGCGAAGACCAGCGAAGCCCGCTTGAAGCTGACTGATGGCCTGAACCTCAGCAGCTGCACGCTCACAACGCTCCCCCTAACCTGCCTCTCAGCGCTCCGCTTAGCCTCCGCGGCCGCATCATCCTCCAGCTCATCCTCGGCTCGGGCTCTCGCAACCCGCTCGCTGAGCTCCGGCGCCAGGATGCTGGGCGCGAACCGCTTCGCCTCCTCAGCACTTAACCTCTGCGGGGGGCCGTAGTACCACATGCTCTGAACCCATGTTCTCAGCTGCTCTCCACCGTAGATTTCAACCGCGAACCTCGCGGGTAGCGCCTTCACCGAGTCAAACACGACCCGCCCCGAAACCCTGGTACGCCTCGTCTCCACCCTCACCCTGTGGGAGCCTTCGCGATCGAAGGGCCCGCCCGGGACCACTCGAGTTTCCTGATACGTAACGAGCGCCACGTACTCCGCGTCAACGTGCGCTTCGAAAACCCAGAAGGGAACGTAACGTAGCTCCGCGGACACAAGCTCGCAGCCGCTGCGCTCCACCAGCCCCCTGAGATCCTCCCGCCGCCCCGCGGGCCACGCTAGCAGTGAAACCTCCTCGCCGAACACACTGCCGGCCCAGCCGCAGTAGGGGCACACGTAAACCACGATCTCTGGCGTGAGCTGGATTGACGCCCCGCACTGCGGGCACCGGTAGCTGACCGCGATCAGCACATCATCGACTTTGAAGCCCATCGCCCTCAGCGCCCTCAGCGCATCGACGCGGACCCTATCACCCAGCAGCTCGCTGTACTTGCGCTTCGCCAGCTCGTAGAGAAGGGAGGTTAGAGCCTGCTCAAGCCCCGGCTGAGGCGGACTGGCCTTTGCCGACAGGTAGACCAGGCGGCCGTCACCCGTGGTTGCGGCAACGTAGGCCGACGCTTCAGCCATGAGCGCACCCTACGAAGCCTGTTTTCGCTCAGTTATATTTACTCGCTACCCACAAACAAGCTTTTTAGCGCTTCAACGGGGGTTAAGCGGGGATGATGTCGCGACGGTCTCTCGAGCGGTGACGACTCTTTTCGCCCCTGACCCACCTCGACCAACCTCTGAGTAAAACAGTCAATCACCACCCCGGTGCGCGCCCGCCGCTTAACCGCGCCTTCCTCCTGCGTGTCGAGTACGACCCGCGCGAAGCGCAGAGCTCCAACGAAAAGCGCTGGACTCTCGGATCCTCTTCCGATCACGCGCGGCCTTTCAACGAGGAACCCCTATCAATCTTGCGAGAAGCTCTCCGGACTCCAGCACTCTGCACAGCTTGTTGTGGTGGAGCTTCAAGCCCCGCCTTACGGGGCGGGGGAAGGCCTCGTAGTCGCGCTCGTCCAGCAGATGCACGTTGGGTGGAGGTTGTCCGGGCTTTAGTAAGTGCTCGAAAACCGTCTTCCTAAGGGAGTAGCGCGCAGCCATGTGCCAGGCTTGGCAGCAGTCGTGACCGTAGCGCGCGAAATCCGGCCAGAAGCCATCCTTGCACACTGTTACCACCCCCCGACTCCCGATCTCCCTCTGCAGCCTATTCAGCATCCGCGCGCGCCAGTGGACCCCGGGCCTGAGCAGAGCGGTGCTCTTGGGGGAGTAGGGCTCCCACCGGTACAGGCCCACGTACTCGTCAGCGCGAACCCCGAGAGCCGAAGCTACCATCACGAGGCCATCCATCGTCTCCCTCAGCGGTTCAACGATGACTCCCCTGCAGCCGTGCTCCAACGCCGAGCGGGCGGTTTCGACCTGCTCATCCTCGATACCAGGGATGAGCGGCTGCACTCTCGCGACCACGGGCACCCCGTGCTCGCTGAGCTCCTCAGCGAGGGCTAGCCTGGAGGAGGGTGGAGGCGCACTGGGTTCGAGGCGATGCGCGAGCTTCTCGTCGAGCGCCGCTACGCTCACCTGCACGAGGACCAACCCCTCCTCGGCCAGCTTCAGCAGAGCGTCGAGCCAGGGTGGGTTGCCGAGCATTATCGACTTCGTGTTTACTACGAGGGGGACCTTGTTCTCGTATGCGGCCCGCATGATCTCGAGGGAGAAACGGCGCTCAGCCTCAGCGTTCTGGAAGGGTTCCGCGAGCGTGGAGAGGCGGAAGTAGGGTGGGGGGACGCCCGCTCTGCCGAGCTGTTCGGCCAAGCGCCTCCACTGCTTGACGAGGCGCCTCCCCGCCACTGGGTGGGGTGATCTGTACCAGCTGGCGTAGCAGTACACGCAGCCGTAGGGGCACGAACGGTAGGGCTCCAAGCGGAAGATCGAGTAGCAGAGCGCGCTGATGATGCTGCTGGGCTTCACGGCGAACGTCGGCCAATCGATTCTCATGCCATTTGCGTGAGCAGCTTCACGATCCCGCTGAGAGCTGCGGCTAGGGCGTCCACCTCCTCCCTGACGTTGTAGATGTAGAAGCTGGCGCGCACCGTCCCCTCCCTCAGCCCCAAGTACTCGTGGAGGGGTTGGGCGCAGTGGAAGCCGCTCCGCACCGCGATCCCGCGCTGGTCGAGGAGCGCTGCAACCGAGTGGGGGTCGAGCCCTCTCACGTTGAAGGGCACTATCCCGCTCCTATGCTCGGGCTCCGGCCCGTAGAGCTCCAATTCCTCCAGCTCCGAGAGCCTCTTCAGCGCGTACCGGGTGAGCTCGATCTCGTGGAGCCTCACGTTCTCCATCCCCAGCCTCTCGAGGTACATCACGGCCTCCGCGAGGCCCACGCCGCCGGCGATGTTCGGCGTCCCCGCCTCGAACTTCCAGGGCAGCTCGTTCCAGGCTGGCTTGATCTCGCCGCCCTCGTACCTGACCTCCTTCACCATGTCCCCCCCGTATAGGAAGGGGGGCATCTCCTCGAGCAGCTCCTCCCTCCCCCACAGGACGCCGATCCCGCTGGGGCCCAGCATCTTGTGCCCGCTGAAGGCGAGGAAGTCGCACTCCAGCTCCCTCACGTTCACCGGCAGGTGGGGGACGCTCTGCGCCCCGTCAACCAGGCAGATCGCACCGACCTTGTGCGCCAGCCTAGCAACCCTCCTGACGTCCACGATCGTCCCCAGGACGTTTGAAGCCTGAGTGATAGCCACGATCCTAGTCCTCTCCGTGACCGCCTGCTCCAGGGCCTCGTAATCCAGCGTGTAGTCGCTGCGCAGGCCGACCAGCTTGACCCTGGCCCCCCTCATCCTAGCCACCGCGACCCACGGCAGCAGGTTGCTGTGGTGCTCCATCACGCTCACGACCACTTCATCGCCCTCCTTGAGCTCGCTCAACCCCCAGGAGTAGGCGACGAGGTTGATCGCCTCCGTCGTGTTCCTCACGAAGACCACCTCCCTCCAGCTGCGAGCCCCGATGAAACGGGCGACCACCTCGTGGGCCTCCTCGTAAGCCTCGCTCGCCTCCCTGCTCAGCCTGTGAACCCCCCTGTGGATGTTCGCGTACCTGCTCTCGTAGAACCTCGTCAGGGCTTCGATGACCTGCCTGGGCTTCTGGGAGGTCGCCGCGTTGTCCAGGTAGACGAAGCCTCTCTCGAGTATGGGGAAGTCCCTCCGGATCTCGTAGGGGTCCAGCATCGATTGAAAGCCGCGACGCTGGCTGAAAAAGGTGATGGCCGACAGCGTTATAAGCCGCGTCTCAGGCGTTGGGGGCGTGGGGAGGGAGGAGCGGCTAAGGATAGAGCGGGAAAGGAGGAGGGCTGAGCGGAAGAGGCAGAGCTCACAGCTGATAAAGGTAATCATCCTGCTGCTCATCGCTCTGATGCTCTCTTCAAGCCTTCTGATCCTGCTCCTACCCTAGGCGGCGCCTGTAGATGATGGCGACTCCCTTAACGCCTTGGAAGCTGGTCCCGAGGAAAATGCTAGCTGAGACAAACCCTACGTTCGGGAGGATCGCCACAACGTCGCCCAGGTGCTTCTGGACGTAGTCAAGTGCTTGGCCTAGGTGGGGCAGTCTATCGTAGAAGGGGTCCGTCTCGACGTAAACGATACCGTACGTTTCGCCCTCGTACACCACCTTA
>JAVYQJ010000020.1 GCA_038731975.1 Thermofilaceae archaeon
CGGGCTGAAGTTTGCGCTCGCTACACCGGTGGGGGCTGAGTACGTGGCCTACTACGCGAGGGTGGAGGGCTTGGGGGAGGAGGGCACCTACACGAAGACTGTGGTGGTCAGCGGCTCCCTGAAGACCATAACGATGGTGAAGGTCCGGTTGAGGTACAGCAACAGCTACACCACGCCCTTCTTCAACGCGAGCCTCTGCCCCAAGCTCGCGGACCCCCAGGGGTATGCGGACTTCCTATCGTTCGATCCTTCGAGCTGCGAGTGGCTGGTCGCTGTTCCGAGGGATTTCTCCGCCGCGATCCCCCCGCCGCCGGGGCCCCCTCCAGCTCCAGCAGCCTTCTACGTCTACAAGCTGAGGGACAAGTGGGGCATGATAGTCCCGGTGTACCACGGGGGTGGTTAGGGTGCGGGAGGGGTACGCCCGCCTGCGCCTCGAAGTGGGTTTCGAATCCAAGCCCAGGCTAACCTGGGTGAGGGTCTGGTTCCTCGAGCCCGTTGAGGGGACTCCGGAGGAGGTGAGGAGGAAGTGGGAGGAGGTGGTGAAGAAGCTCGAGGAGGAGTTCCCGGAGTACGACGACTGGGAGATGCCCGCCTGGCTCGCCTACACCGGGAGGGCGCGGCGGGATCGGGGGGCAAAGTACTGCCGGCTCGAGGTGGTGCTGCCGAAGGGCTTCTACTACGCCGAGGTCCACGCGAGAGACTACGCTCCTGCGGGCTTCAAATTCCGCCTCACCGACGATGTAGAGGTGTCCATCGAGCTCCTCAGGAGGATGGGGAGGGACGACTTCTACTACATGGGCACCTACTACCCCCATCGAAGCGAGAGAGGAGCGCGAAAGGGTGGTTAGGGTGGAGAGGCTCCTCCTCTACTTGGCGGTTGCGGCCGCGGTCCTCGCGGCGCTATCGGCGGCGAGGCTGGGGCAGCAGCCGGACTACTGCAGCGAGGCGAGAAGGCTCGCAGCCGCGGCACTCGCGGTATACCAGTCGGGGGGGTGGGTGGTGGATACATTCACCCTCGACCGGGTAGTAGTGAATGAATCAGGACTTTTCCATGATGGGTGTAACATAGCTGTAAAAATACCAGTAGCTAACAAAACTTCTTTACTTAGCGGCAGGTCTCGGCTGACGATTTTACACATCAACTACACCGTCATAATTCGGAGAGTATGACTTTCGTGTCTGCATCGTGAATGCTAGGTGAATACTTTCATTCATCTGTTGGCGCAAGATTAAAATTAATTTTAGATCCTACTCCGTGTGCGGATTCATATGAGTGATAGTAGTAGGAGGAGTAAGGGACGGTGGCATGCGATTGTAAAACACAGCAGAATCATATCAGTTCTCCTTACTACAGTCGTTCTCTATACCGAACTTGTTCAGGCGCAAGGGCCTACTGTGAATTGGGATGCGGTAAGAAACTACTCGGTTTTAGCAGTCAAAATAACGGTAACGGCGACGGGAATACTAATTTTTATAACAGCTTTTATAAAAAGCGCGCTTGCAGTACTAAGAAAACAGCTGGGGGGCGCGTTATCAACTGCCACAGCGCAAAGAGAGCTCATAGAAGCACTTGAAGGGCCCCTCTATTGGTTAATTGCGCTAGCTTTCGCAGCCTGGTTGCCGGATATACTGGTGGCAATCGGGTTGCTGCCACAGGGAACACCCTTCGCCGTAAACTGGAACGAGATTTTCAGCAGGCCTTGAGGGAGATATGACGATTAGCTTCCTCCCCTATGCTATCGCAACAACAGTGGTTGCGGCTGAGCTTGCCTACGGAGCTTGGCTCCTTAATCTACCTTCGCCTCAGCATAAGGCGAGAGGATACGAGGTCATATACAGTGCTATAGAATCCTGCGTAACGGGTGTGATCCTAGCCTCCCTCCTGTTATCGACGCCGCTTCTACTGGGAGCCTTTGGGATAAGTTATCTTGAGCCCCGTACTGCTGCAGTCTTCTACGCTGCCGCTAGGGACCGTTACACGAGTTACGTGATGGACCTAGCAAACGTTGCACGGGATCTTACGCTGACTGGCATTCTCTCGCCTCTTGCCTCAACATGGTATGCAGCTAGTAGTCTTGCAAATATTTTTACGAGTTATCTCGTGGCTCTCTCAAGTGCACTTTTAATCGCGGCTCGCTTCTGCGAGTATTTTGGGTCTTCGCTTTCAAGCCTAGGGGTAGTGTTGTCAGGCGTTAGTAGGGTGAGGAGGCTAGGGGTTTCTCTGGCCGTAAGTATGGCGAGCCTTGAAGTGGTTGTAGGAGCCGCAGCGCCCTACTTCTTAGAGAATTCTCAGGCGTTAAAATTCCGATACACCGGTGTCCCTCTATCTGGAATAGCTCAATACTTCGCCGGTGCGGTAAACGAGGTCGTCAGTGATGCGAAAGTGATGGGAGAGTTCGCTGCTTGGATCTCGATCTCTATGGGCATAGCGGGAGTATTAAGTGTCGGGATAGCCGTTGCAGCGGGAGGGTTAGCGGATACGGTTATTTCGCGCTTGAGAATATGATAGTGGATGCCTTTACGATGGTTTTAGTGGCTGAGGCGGCATTCGCCGTAGTTTTCGCGAAGCGTAAGGGCGAGCGTTTAGTAGCGCCAATAGCATTTTTTATAATTTCAGTTCTATTGGTAACGATAGATTTGGTGGAGGCTGCTTCACGACTGAGCGGTGCACCGGTTGAACTCTTTTCAACCGATCTCGCACGAAGAAATGGGGTAGAATTAATTAAATCGGCAGAGGAGGCACTGGCCAACGCCGTAAGATGGAGCTACTATTTATCGATTGCCAGCTCCATCGCTTTGGCTGCTATATACGTAATCCTCGCAGCTAAAGGGTTCGTCGCAACGGCATTCTTAGCTCAGAGTGGTATCAACGCTCTACTGAGCATATCAAACGCTTACGTTGCCATATCGAATGTTTACCGGTTCGTAGGTCAACTTTTTATAAAGATAGCTGAGATATCTCAACTTTTTCGTTCACTTTTCCCATTTGCCGGGCTTCTAATGATACCGAGAAGAACTAGGGGGCTAGGAGCGACCCTCCTCGCAATCGCTGTATCAGTGTCTTTAGCTTTTCCTGCTATAGTAAACATGCTAACCCCCCGCTTCGGCCATCCCGAAAGAGCTCCCGAGAGGGTCGACGACGTAGGTGCAATCCATCTCCATGGATTATTCCGAGCGCCTAAAGCTAGCATTAGGGGAGAAGCGATCATCGTTCGTGAGGAGCTGTATCCAATCCCTCCTGGGGGGGCTCTAGTGTACTCTGACCAAGGAGGAAGGGTATTAGCTCGCCCGCTCGGTCAATGGTACCTGGAAAGAGAATCAGATTATGTTGCGCTGGGCGTTAGTTACGCCGGTTACTGGCTTCCGGTATTAAGAACTACGTTCAGGCCGGAGAAGGGGGCTCAACTAAAGGTAGCGTGTGATGAGTTGCCGGAAACGGTGCCCGAGTGTAAAGTTCATGCAGAAAATATTACAAGTGTCACTGTAAATGTTAATGCTTCAGAGGATGCTTTGGTTTTATTCTATGATGCATCGGGTATGGGAAAAGGATGGGGGTACTGGAGGGCCAAAGGCTTCTTCGTTCTTGACGGTTCAGAGAGGTTTACCGGCCCGCTCCCATGGTACAACGTAAGTAACTTTCTTAGTGACCATCAGATAGTTGCTATTCTTCATCCAAGTTATTGTGAATGGAGGGAAGGGAATGAAAGTATAAAGATCAGATTATCATCTAAAGAAATAGTTGATATTAATGTAAAGTTCATAGAAGTAACTGCTTGGATTGAGGGGCACTTCGATTTTAATACTGTATGCGTAAATGGGATACCGGCTGTTTTAAAGAGGGGTATGAGCAGGTTGAAAGTAGGCAATGAAATCGTCGAACTCGAACCTATTTTAAGCTGCGAGATCAGCTACGTTGAACCCTCACTTCCCGACGCTAGGTCGATCGAAGCCCTATGGTTCGATCAATGGGCCCGGTTGATCAATGCTTCCATGCCACCTTTAACTAACTACAGCGGAGTGAGAGTCTGCCTTTACGGTAGAGGAATGATTGAAGCTGTTGAGGTCGACGGGAGCATCTTCTACTCTAGATCGCTCTGGCCCAGGTCTAACGTTCCTAAAGCCATTGTGCGCGCTAGGTATTACGGGGATCTCGTTGAACCGGCTGTCATCGGGCCCGTAAAATCCGGTTTTCCACCGGAAAGGTTTGAGGTTATACTACCGCTCCTAAGTGGGGGTGGAAGGTGCCCAGCTGAGCGCGCCCTGTCGGCATTTACCATTATGAACGAAAGCGTAATTGCGGGCCTGCTTTACGATGGGGACCTCGAACCGATCCTCAACGGTACCGTGGCTGAACGCTTAAGAATTAGCGCAGCCTCCCTATTAGAGCACGTTGGTCTATTAGCCCAGTTGGCCGTTCTCCTGTTCGCTGCGGCGATTGCAACGGCCCTTCTGTCGAGCGTCGTTGGAGGCTTCGGCGCGCTCCATCCCCCTCCAGTATTGAGGCCACTGCGCTCAACGCTCTATAGTCTTGAGCAGGTCGGTAGGAGTTTTACATCGTTGTTTACGGAGATCGTTATCGCGGTGAAATCCGGGCACGATCCTCGAAGCTTGAGGGAGCCTTTGATCCTCACGGCCCTCGATCCAGCTATAGAGATTCGGATGAGCATAGAGCGGCTCAGAATGGGCCTAGGCTACCGACGTAGCCGGCTCAGGAGAGCGACTGCAAAGGTCTTTCAGGCATGGTCGAGGTACCACAGTCTCCACCCCTTGCCCGCGCTACTTCGAGCTGCAAGCGAAGCGGCAGAGAGAGCAGCCTTAGGGAGAGTGCGGTTGCACGTTCCGTACGTTGAGAAGCTCCGTCTAGCTCTAACCGACCCTGCAGCGCGGAAGCTCATCATTGCCAGCGATACCCTCTACGCAGCTTCGCTACTCCTAGAATCTAGGCTCGGAACGTTAACCCAAACAATCCGTTACGCAAAGCATTTCGTTCGGGGCTACCATCTACTCTACCCGAAGGAAATGTCGGAGAGAGATTTGAAGAGGATGAAGAAGCCCAAGTTGGAGTTCGAGAAGTGCCTCGCAGCAGTTGCGCGCGATCTCCTAGCAGGGCGCGATCCTTCAAGGAGCTTGTCCAAGCTCGAGCGTCTTGCGTCGCAACGCCCGCACCTTAAAGCTAGATACGATCGCTACCTCGGAGGAGCGTCCTTCGGATCGGCGGAGGAGCTCGCCGCCAGGGTCATTGGACTAGCTGCCGCAGAGGGTTTCACTCGAAAAGAGTTTTTCAAACTACTCGAGCGTTATCCGGCGGCTGCGCTTTCAATCGCGGATAAGGCGGCACTAGGTGATTCCGTGGTTAGAACAGAGTGGTGGGAAGCCGTAGCCACCACTCTGTCCAGAATCAGTCGAGAAAGGGGGTTCGAAACGGATCTGGGCGCGGTATGGCTTGCGTCGCTCGAGCGCAACGAACCTTGGCGCTACCTGCTCATAAGAGCGGCGAGCGAGCTGGCCGAGGGTAGGGAGCCATGGTTCCTTCCGCGTCTTCACCCTGAGGTCAAGAGCTTACTTCTCAGAGTTGGAAGCGCATGGGTGAGTGGGGTCACGAGAATCGACCTCAGCAGTGTTCTGAGGGGTGAAGGAGTTGATGAGCAAGCAACACGCTTCCTGCAAGGCTACGCGGATGCTTTACGGGGGGATAGGTACATGGATCTGAGCGGCGCGGTAGATGCGTGGATCCTTAGCGGTGACATGTACTGGGCTGGTTGGGCTGCAGCTCTTTCCGAAAAACAGGGAGGAGCGGAGGCGCTCGTGAGAGAGATATTCGAATTTGCGGTCAGGAGGCTCAGGCCTCTCTTCGAGGATCAAGCATTGATGCGCTCTGCGGGTGGTTTCCTTGAAAGAGCGTACCGAGAGCTCGCGAACACGCTCGTTAAGGTCGATGAGCGGTTAAGATCGGTTGAGCACTACGGGCTCCTGCCCTCTCCCGGTAAGAGTGTTGCTTTAGCTGCTGAGGCTCATGCTGAGCGAAGGGAGCTCATAGGTCGGTTGGAGGGTTTACATCAGAGCTTGAGCATAGCAATTAAAGCAATAGAAGCTCTCCTAGCTGAATGCTCCGACTTAAAGTTGGCTTTACGCAGGAGCATTCGCTCTGAAAGTGCGGATCTCCTAGATGCGCTTGAGCGGTGGCAGAGAGTTGCAGTTAAAATTATTGGTTACTATGTTAAACTCAGCATTCGGGTGGAGGACAACCTCCGTCTTTTGAGGAGGTGATCGGCATGTACCTACCGGGAGCTTCAGCTATCATCCTCTTCTTCGCGATGATGCTGGCCCTGATTGCGGCTATAGCCGGTAGAACAGTCTTACCTCCCGCTATCCTTGCATTAATACTGGGGGGTTACTACACCTATGCTAAAAGGGTTGAGCTCGTCGAACTGGTTTACGGAGAGAGAAGCCTGCTTCTAGACCCCATCACCGAGGTCAAAGTTAAGAGAGATTTTATACTGCTAAAAACGAGAAGGAGTTACGTATTATCTGCCTTTTTGAAGGTAGATAGTGTAGACCTACCAGAGAGTGATGTGAGATTAGGCGAGATGGCCACTCACTTCGTATCCTCACTGTACCTCCCCTCAGCGACTGTGAATATTGTATCTTCTTCGGTTAACGGTTTGCGTAACTACTACCTTAAGATAAATTTCGTACTGCCGGAATCTGCGGTTGAAGCTCTGAAGAGCGTGCCGCACGTGCTGGCGGAACTACAGCGCCGCTTGCTAGGTTTAGGCGTTCGCACAAGGCCCGTTGAACCCCTCGAAGTCCTTTCCGTGGTCGCCGAATTAAATGAAAGGGATTTCCATCCCACCCTGCCCGTGTTCAGCATACTGATGCTGGGGGCCTTAACGCTCTCCCTCTTGCTCTACCCAGCCCTCGCGCCTTTGGCGCTGATACTCCTGCCAATAATTCCACTGGAGCTGAGGATAGTGAGAGGTGGGCGTTGCCTCGTAGCGCCGAAAACCCTGATACCCGTGAGGTACAGCATCGCGGAAGTACCCGACCAGGCTGGAGCCGCATCCATTGTAAGGAGCTTTGCCAGCGCCTTCACGTGGAGCGATGATTCTCTGCTAGCTCTCCTAGTCCCGGAAGACCTGGCGGCCTTCGAAGCCAGCGTCAAGAGGGCACTTGAAGTGCTTGAAGCAGGTAGAGCGGGAGTCAGCAAGCTAGCTGACGAGTTTAAAGCCCTAAACGTGATCAACATGAACCGCGCTCTTGAGGGAGGGTCCAAACCTTTCTCAGTCGCGATTTTCGTCAGCGGTGATGTGTGGCGCTACGAGCCGCTAGGGCTCGAAAGAGACTTCTCGCTGGCGTCCCTAGTGGGAAGACCACGAACGCTCAAGCGGCTTACCGCTCTAGTAGGCTACCCGCTAAAAGATTCTCAAGTGAAAATCAGCTCCCAGCTCGCTTGGTTAGCCCCCTACACGTTCTTTAGGCCCCGCACGAGGAGGACGCCGAGGGCCATCTACCTGGGTCGGGGCGTTAGGAGGGACGAGGAGGTTTGGCTGGAGCTGGACCTGCTGGAGAACGTGCACGGGCTGATCGTGGGCCCGATGGGCTCCGGCAAGAGCACCACGGCTCGAACCCTCGCGCTGAGGGCGATGGAGAAGGGGATCACCCCGATCATAGTCGACCCCTCGGGGGAGTACAGGGCCTTCGCCGAGAGGTTCGAATTCGAGATACTGGATCTCTGGGATCGACCCTTTAACCCGCTCCTCTGCAGCGCTAGCGACTTTGAGAGAGCACTCACGTACTTAAGCCCGCTCAGCGAGTACGAGGCCCACCTGCTGAGGAGGTGCCTCGCAAGGGGAGTTTCGAGCTTCCAACAGCTAGTGGAGCTTGCGAAGGGTACGAGCCTTGAGTGGAAGCTGGAGAGGCTTCAGGACTACTTCATGGGAGAGGAAATCAGCTTAGAAGATCTCATCTCAGCGGGCAAGCCGTTCGTACTCTGTATGGGTAGCACAGCGAAAGGAAGCTACATGGCAATGCCGGTAGAGGTGCAGAGGGTCGTGTTCGACCTCCTACTATCTCAGCTCCGCGACTGCGCCATAGCTCGCGGCTTGAGTGAGCCGAGGTGGCTGCTCATCGTTGATGAAGGCCACCTTTTCATGCTTCCTCCTCCAGGATACACGGAGCCTCTTATCGTCACGATGGCGAGGATGCTGAGGAAGTTTGGGCTGGCGGTCGTCATGCTCACCCACGAGTGGGGCGACGTGCCCGAGGCGTTCAGAAGGGTCGCGGGCTGGAAGCTCGCTCTCTCCCACAGCGACCCTGACTACGTATCCATGACGCAGGTCTACATGGCCCTAACGCC
The DNA here is from genome assembly GCA_038731975.1 of Thermofilaceae archaeon. Lineage (NCBI taxonomy): Archaea > Thermoproteati > Thermoproteota > Thermoprotei > Thermofilales > Thermofilaceae > Thermofilaceae archaeon. The sequence goes on from JAVYQJ010000020.1 coordinate 8,357, forward strand.
CATCGAGGTCTCGTGGTTCCAAGCAGGGGTTGTAGGTCGAGCGGTTCTCAGGAGAGGGCATGAGCCCTACAACATACTCGTCGAGATCGAACCAGTCGAGGAGGCGAGAACAGACTGGGCCTCCCGAAAAACCCAAGTGCGCATACCCACAGTTTAACCGTGGCAATCACCAGGATCTGGCGTGTCGATCCATCAAACCCGGAACCCCGGGTGATCGCTGAGGCTGCAGCCCTACTGAGGGAAGGCGGGCTGGTAGCCTTCCCAACGGAGACTGTTTACGGGCTCGGAGCCGATTCGTTCAATAGGGGCGCTGTTAGGAGGATCTACCAAGTCAAAGGGAGACCGCCGGACAATCCTCTCATCGTCCACATTTCGAGCATCGAGCAAATCGCTCGCGTTTCAAGCAGGGCGCCAGAGATCGTGGAAAGGCTTGCAGAGGCTTTCTGGCCAGGCCCGCTAACCGTTGTGATCCCGAAGGCAGATTCTGTACCGGAGGAAGTGACAGCTGGTTTACCGAAGGTTGCTGTGAGGATGCCCGCGCACAAGGTGGCACTCGCGCTCATCAACGACCTCGGCTCACCCATCGCTGCTCCCAGTGCCAACCTCTCCGGCAGACCATCGCCCACATCGCCTACGCATGTCATCAGGGACTTGTACGGGAAGATCGAGGGCATCCTCGACGCCGGCGAGACGCTATACGGAGTGGAGTCCACGATCATCGACCTGACAACCGATCCTCCGACGCTCCTGAGGCCCGGCGCTTTACCCGTCGAGAATGTGGAGAAGGTATTGGGGAAAAGGGTGGTGATCCCCCCGTTCGCCAGAGGGTTGGGGGAGGCTGAGAGAGCTCTCGCGCCTGGGATGCGCTACAGGCACTACGCTCCCCAAGCTACCCTCATCGTGGTCGAGTCCGACGATTACAGCGACCTCGAGAAAATCGCTGAGAAGGTGATTGAAGTCGCCGCGAAACACATCGCAAAGGGGGTACGAGTAGGCATCCTGTGCACCGAAGAAACCATTGATCTCTACTCCCCTTTGAGGGGTCGAGTCAGCCTCAAGTGCCTTGGATCACGGAGAGACCCCTTTACGATAGCGAGGAACCTCTTCAGAACATTGAGGGAGGTCGACGACGAAGGCCTCCAACTCGTAATAGCCGAAGGGGTGGAGGAGAGGGGCCTGGGTCTGACGATCATGAACAGGCTCAGGAAGGCCTCCGGCTTCAACATTGTGAAGGTGTAGCCCCGCCACCGGCACACCGCTTCATTCACGGCCTCGGCCGTGTCCGGGTGTGTGCGCGAGCGGGGCCGGTCGGCCTACCTATCTCTCATCACCCCTCGGGGTAAGGGGAACGCTCCTCATCCCAATCAAGAAAACCTCCACAGGATTTAAGCATTGATTCCAATCGCACGGAGAACTCGGAAAGCGCAGCTGGATGTAGTGCTAAGGCACCCACTCACGCACATTTACGTTTACGGATTGTTTTAGGGAGTTACCGACCTTTGATGTGAAGTCCCAAAGATGTGTGGAAGCACCAATGTATACGCCACGAACCGCTTAGTCCAACGTGAAGGTTCCTACCCCCCTACGCTGGGGCTTCCGGCATCCCATTGGGTGGCATTGGCTGTGGAATAGTCGAGATTAGAGGCGACGAGAGGTTGTACGAGTGGCACATCTTCAATAACAGCCCATGAGCTTAGAGGAAAGTAGATAGGGCATGGGAGTTCATGACGCTGCACGACTTCTTCGCGCTGAGAGTAAGGGAGGGAGAGGATCATTGTAAGGCTGCTGCGCGCGTCCAGAGGTTACGAACTTGAAGGCGATCCTTACGTCATGCCATGGCTCAGGTCGGTCGACGAGGTCGAGTTCAACGGTGAGCAGTCCTTCGCTTTCCTTGAGTACCGGGACGCAGGCCTTCCAGTAAGGTCTCGATTGAAGCCTTCACCCCCTTCATACCGGGTGACGTGGAGGGCTCGGCACTACCTATAGGCCTTTTCGTGCTAAAGCTGAAGAACGAGAGCCGCAGACCGCTTGAGGTCAGCATCTTAGCGGGCATGAAAACGCCCTTCGGAGGAGTGCCGGTGCAGACGAGAGTAAGGGTCATGCGAGAGGAAAGCTGCGCAAGCTTCGAAATGCGGGGAGAGGGGTTGGACGAGAAGTACCGCATGTACAGGGAATCCATCGTGCTGGCGTTTCTTGGCGGGGGCTGCCGGATTTGGATTCGATGGGGGGTGCCAGCCGATGTGACAGGGCTGAGGAGGTGCTGGGTCTAATTCAGGTCAAAGGGGGGCTTGAAGAGTTCGCGAAAGAAAATCGTTCTCGAGGGAGAGTTCTACGTAACGCTGACTGTTGAGATCGCTCTAGCTGCTGGGAAGAACGGGAAATACCGGTGGCGTTGGCTTGGTTCTTCCCGAACTTCATCGATGAGTTCGGGATCCGCTTGAAGCACTACTACGAGAGGAGCTTCAGCTCGGCGTGGGACGTCATTAGATTCGTTCCAAAGAACTTGAAGCGACCCCGTGAATCAGCAAAGCGCTTCCACGATGCACTCTACTCTACAACTGTCGACTATTGGCTGATTGGCCTCAACGCTTCTCAGCTAACAACATTGCAGAAGTGCATATGACTAGCGAAGGAGGGCTCTTCGATGTAGGGCAGGGCTACGCGTGCTGCGGCTATAACACCACTGACGTGGCCTTCTACAGCTCGGTCATGGTGCTCCAGCTCTTCCCAGACCTTGAGAAAAGGCAGATCGAGTACCACGCGAAATGGCTGCTCAAGCCCAAGGATAGAAAGCAAGCGAGTTAAATAGCGGGTTCTGGGCAACGGCCCCTCTTGAAAACTAGAGTGCTGTTTTTAATGCCTCTTCAACTGCCTGATGGGTCGCGAAGACTGCCAGTTGTACCTTCCTTCCCTGAAAGCAGATTAGGCTTCAGCTAGATCTACGAGCGCCCCCTTGTACCAAGCCTTAGTCTCTTCTCCACGGTAAGAGCACAAATGAGGGAACTCCATCAATTAATTTTAAGCACTGTCACTTGGATTCTGTTACCAGCTTGATCTGATCTCTATAGCAGCGGAGCACGCTCGAACTGAGCCGAAAAGCGAATGAGCTTAATCCTACCGCTTAGCGGTTTTCGGCACAGTCCAGCTTGGAGCGGTGATTTAATCCGGCCGAGGCACTATAAACCGATAGGAGACGATTAACAGCTCGCGCGACGCGCTAGCTGCGGCAGCCGTGGTGCAAGGCTAGGCCAAGGAGGGCTTTCCCCGGAGACGTAGAGACTGTGACCGCGTTTCAATCGAAAATTTTTTAATCCGAGCCTCGCTGAAAAGCCTTCCTCTGGGAAGGAGGATTCGAGGTGGGATAGGGGAGGAGGGGTGAAAGGAGCTCGAGGCGAGAAAAGTGGTCTACGCAGGGAAGTGGGGCTTTTCGGGGCGTTTAGCATCGGCTACGCGGATGTAGGAGCTGACATCTACATCACGTTGGGTCTCATAGTTCTTTACGCTGCGGGCGCTGCACCTCTCGCTCTAGCGCTAGCAGCTGTGGTTTATGTGCTTACCGGGTTGACGTACGCTAAGCTCAGCCGGGTATACCCAGTGGCGGGGGGCGCCCAGTACTACGCGTACGCGAGGTTTGGGCCTCTGCACGGCTTCCTCGCAGGCTGGGGGCTCCTGCTGGATTACATTGTTGATATCGCGCTCTTCGCTCTAGCCTCTGTGGGCTACCTCGGCTTCCTCGTCAAACTGGCAACCGGGAGCAGCTTCCTTCTGGAGAACCCGAGTTACGCTCTCGCGGCTTGCGCCCTGACAGTTTTTCTCGTCGGACTCAACCTCTTCGGCGTAAAAGCATCAAGTAGGTTCAACGAGTTCATAGTGGCGGCAGACCTCCTGGCGGAATTCCTGGTCATCGGTGTAGGTGGCTTCCTCCTCGCCATGAGCGGGTCTCTAAAACTGCGGCTACCGGCCATCGGCAGCGAAGTCTCCACGAGTAACTTCCTCTACGCGACAACCGTAGCGATGGCGTCTTACGTTGGGGTTGAAGCTACCTCGCAAGTCGCAGAGGAGGTGAGAAACCCAGAGAAGGACGTTCCAAGAGCTATCCTCCTCACTGTGGCCACCACTGTGCTCGTAGCTCTCATAGCGTCTACACTCTTCTCCTCGCTAGGGAACCTAAGCGAGGAGGATGTCCTGTACCCCTTCTCAACCCTGGCGAGATCCATACCTGTCCTCGGGCCCTACCTGGCTGTTCTGACGGGGTTGATGGGGTTCCTCCTCAGCGCGGCATCCGCGAACGCGGGCGTGATCGGAGTTTCGAGAGTAGTATTCTCCATGAGCAGGACGAACCTTCTGCCGAAAGTTCTGCAGAGAGTGAACTCTAGAGGCGCGCCGGACGCAGCGCTAGCGGTTTCCGGCGCTGTCGCGGCAAGCCTCCTCCTGACCCACGCTCTTCTCCCGAGCGTGCACCTCCTTGAAGTTGTCGCTTCGCTCTACAACTTCGGCGCGCTCATTGCGTACATGTACGCGCACCTCGCCCTCACGTCGCTGAACTGGAAAACCGAGCCCCGCTTCAGAATCAAGCCTGTGCTGCAGCCCATAGTGGGTCTAGCGGCGTGCGCTGTGATGTGGGTCCTCCTCTTCATCCTGCACGGGGAGGGCAGGCTGCTCGTTGCCCTGTGGATCATCGCAGGCATCGTAATGTTCCTATTCAGCACTAGAAAATCGTGGTATCCAGCGGGTAGAGGCCGAGAACGATGAACGCAGCACCAACGGCCTCCCTCATCGTAGCGGAGCTGATCTCCTCTTTAAAAGCCTGCGCCGCTGCTATACCAATGTGGTTCTATAGGGTCTGGTCCAGGTCGAGTATGAGTAGCTTGACAGCCACACCTTCCTCCGCGGCACTTGAGGTGGAGGCTCCTACTCGATGATTCTTCTAAGCGCCGTGCCGGCGAGCGTAATTACGCTCACCGAGAACGCTGCCACGATGCAGATGTTGTGGAGACTCTCGAGGTAAGCTCCATAGACCAGCGCGTCTCGCAGCGCTTGGATCACGTAGGTCAAAGGGTTGCCTAGGCTGATTAGCTTGATGGGAAGCGGCATGATCTCGACAGGGTAGATTGCGTTGCTCGCGAAGAAGAGAGGCATCGTTATAGCTTGAATAATCCCCATGAACCTCTCCCTGGTTTTCATGAACACGGCTAAGATGATGGAGAGAGCGGTTAGCCCCGCTGCGCCGACGAAGACGGCTACCGCTGCTAGAAGGAGGGCTTGGGGCGCCAGGATGATTTTCGCACCTAGAGGGAGCGCGACTATGAGGATTACGAGGAGCTGCGTTAGGGCGCGTGTCGCACCTGCGAGAGATCTTCCGAGAGTTATCATAAAGTGGCTGAGGGGGAGCGTGAGAACCTTCTTCAAGATTCCCGACTCGCGCTCCCACACAAGCATGATGCCGTAGGCCATCGCGATGAACGACGTGGACTGCATAAGAACGCCGGGCGTTATGTAGGTGAGATAGTCCACCGACCCTGTGGGTATCGCCCTTATCCTGCTCATGGCCGTGCCGAAAACGCCGATCCAGAGTATCGGCTGGACAGCCCGAGTAAACACCTCAGTAGGGTCGTGGCGGAGCCTCCGCAGCTCCAGCTCTACGAAAACGAGAACTTTCCTCAAGCTCAAGCTAACCACCCTTTCTAATAGCCCTTCTCGTCGCCAACACGGCTTGGAAACTCTCTGTCTCGGCCTCCTCGAACGTTTTACCCGTCAGCTTGATGAAGACGTCCTCCAAGGTAGGGTTCCTTAAGCTAACCTGCTCGACACTCACTCCCCCCTCGACGAGAACCTTCATTATCTGAACCATACCACGTTCGGCGTCGTCAAGCCGCGCAACCAGAGGGTTCTTCGAAGACACCAGGATGACGCCCGGCACTCGGGAGAGCAGCTGTACAGCCTTCTCAACCCCGCTGTTAATGTAGACTCGAATTACAGAGCTCTCGCCGACCAGCTTCACCAGCTCCTCCGGAGTCCCCTCAGCCACTACCACACCTTGGTTCATCACAGTTACTCTATGGGCATACCTCTCCGCCTCATCCATGTAGTGCGTGTTGAAAACCACAGTAGCATTGTACTCCTTCACGTACTCCAGGATTTTCGACCAGACCAGCTCTCTAGCTCTCGGGTCTAAACCGATAGTCGGCTCGTCGAGGAAGAGCACTCTTGGGCTAACCATGAGCGCGGCCGCGAGCTCGAGCCTCCTGATCATCCCTCCCGAATAAGTTTTCACGAGCCTGTCCGCCGCCTCGCGTAGGTCCATGAAGTCGAGCATGTCCCAGACAATTCTCTCGCGTCGGTCTCTAGGGATGCCGTACAGCTTCGCGTAGATGGACAGGTTCTCGTACCCTGTGAGATCGCTCCACACGGAGAACTCCTGCGGGACGTATCCAATGTGCCTCCTGACTCTGCCAGCCTCCCGAACCACGTGGTAACCCAGAACCCACGCTTCGCCCGACGTAGGCCTCAGCTGAGTCGTTAAGATTCTCATCATCGTTGTTTTACCGGCGCCGTTAGGGCCTAGCACACCTCGAACTTCACCTTCTTCGACTCTCATTGAAACCCCCGAGAGCGCTCGAACGCCCTTGAAGTTCTTCACCAGGCTTTCCACGACTACAGCTGCCGGCACCTAAACCACCTTCCCTCCGCCCTCCCCCACCGTGGCCGTGGGGGCTAACGTAAGATTTAATAAGGTTTGCGTAAGTAAAAGTTAGTCAGCAGATCCTCCACGAGGAGGATAGGGCAAAGCTCACGCGCCGCGTTGCGGGGCTTCACCTTTATCAGTAGGGCTGAAGGGCCCTGCTCCTCATAAGCGGCAAAGCTTTCGACCAGTGGGAGAGCCACAGTCATAGCGACGATGATGTAGTACCCTGCTGGGTCGCACCCCCTCAGCAGCCAGGCTGAATCAAGCTTTCCTATCTCATCCTCCCACGTGAGAAGGTTTTGCGACGAGCTCCTGAGCAGCTATTGTGGAGTACGCGATCCTCGGTAAAACCGGAGAGCGTGTATCGCGCAGAGGCTTGAGGTGCTCTCGACCTCGAAGCAGCTAAAGCTGTGGCGCAGCGGGCGGCCGAGCTAGGGATAAATTTCTTCGACACAGCTATGGTTTACGGCAATGGGAAGAACGAGAAGCTGCTCGACGGATCGCTTAAAGAGCTTCCTGTAGGCTGCGATAGTATCGTTGCGTCCACGAAAATTCCGGGCGGGCTCTTCAACCCACCGATATCCCGCGAGCAGTCAGGAAGAGCATAGAGAGCTTAGACACGGGTACGTTGACGTCCTCTTTGCCTACTGGCCGCCTGCCTGACACAACATCCCCACGCAGGTCTACGCCCGCTCTCTTGAGCGTTTCGCGAACATGTGTCTTGTGTGGTACCTGAGGTCTTGTGAAGCAGAGGGTGGAGAACGGTATGCAAAACCTTCTCATACGTATCGAAAATGGATGTCTGAAGCTGAAAACCATCGAGATAGCAAAGCTGATACCGAATTTAACCAATATCAAAGTCAACATAAACGGCGCGAACGTTGCAGCGAAAGCATACATAGTAGATGATACGACGGCAATGAAGCAAGAGCTCTCAATTAAAGCCTGAATAATTAAGAGCATTTTCGTGCTCTGATCTAGCTACTGTTTCCATCCTCGTTCACGCTAAGCGTCATAACCTTTCAGCAGGGCAGCTAGAGGGTGTACAGCACGGGTAAAAGTTTAGAATAAATGTTGAAAAAGAAAAGGGAAAAGGATGGCATCTTTTTAGAGCTTTAATTCACGCTCGATGTAGCCCACAGAGTAGGAGATGCTCACCGCTCTGCTAGCTTCGTCGAGCAGCCGCCAATCCTCTGCTTTCAATCTCCAGCCGACCGCACCGGCTAAGTCGTCCACCTGCTCCGGCGCTTTTGCTCCAGGTATTGGAACGACGATGGGGCTCGACACGATGAGCCAATTCAGAGCCACCTGCGTTGGAGTCTTACCGTACTTCTCGCCAATGTCCCTGAGGAGCTTGACGACTTCCCAGACTTTGCGGAAGTTTTCGGGGTGAAACACGGGATCCGCTGCTCTCACGTCGGCAAATCTTGGCAGGTTATCGAGCGTGTACTTGCCGCTTAAAGCTCCTTTAGCTATCGGGCTCCATGCCTGAAGCGTTATTTGGCAGCGCTCCGCGTAAGGGACGATCTCCTCCTCTGCCCACCTCTCGACCAGGTTGTACCTGTATTGGAACACTTCAACGTCAGTTCTCGATAGGCTGTTCCTAAAACTCTCTACGAGTTCCACGGGGAAGTTGCTCAAGCCAAGATGCCTCACTAGGCCAACGTTCACAAGCCGCTCCAAGCTCCTAGCGTAGACGTAGGTTGGGTAGTTGTGCCACGCTGGAGGCCAGTGGACCAGCAGAGCGTCGATGTAGCCGAGACCCAGCAGCTTAACGGATTTCTCTACGGCTTTCGGTATATCGATCGGATTGAGGAAATCCCCGGGGATCTTCGTGGTTACCACCACTTCATCACGTTTAACTCCCAATTCCCTCAGGGCTTTTCCCAACGCAGCCTCGCTTAAGCCATTGCCATAGACCATCGCAGTGTCAAAGAAGTTGATCCCGAGCTCGAGAGCTCTCCGCACTATGGCTTTAGCTCTATCGTACTCTGTAACTCCCCACGCTTCACTAAATTGCCACGCTCCAAGCCCGATTCTAGATATCTTCAACCCTGTTTTTCCGAGGGTTGTATACTCCATGAGGATGGCTGGCTGACAAACAGTATATAAACCTTTCTACTGTCATATTAGACAATTATAAACAGATAAATTAAAAATGAAAATATTACATAAATGTTAATCTAAGGGTTATTATTGATTGCTGTCTACCTTTCTGAGTAAATGGCAACTCTAAGATTAATTCTTCTCCTTCAATGTTCCACGCCACCTGTAAACCTCTCACGCTGCCATCTAGGAGTTCCACCGAGAGTATCTTGCGCCCCAACCTTCGTGCATAGGCTACGGGCTCCCTAAGCCTTAGCTTCTCAGCCGTGCCCAGTAGTACCGCGTAAGCTACATCACCGCTAGGGTAGAAGCTTCTGCTAGTGTAGCGTACATCTCCGGGCGAGAACTTGAACTCTCGCTCGCCGAAAAAGCCTCCCTTGAGCCTCGTTGGCCCCTCTCCGTACGTTACCCAAGGCCTCGAAGCGTAGATGGCCTCACCGTTAACGGATAACCAGTCGCCCAATCCCTTCAGCAGCCTCGCTTGCTCGTGCGGTATCGTGCCGTCAGGCCTCGGCCCTATGTTGAGTAGGAGGTTGCCACCCTTGCTGACGACATCGACGAAGTGACCGATTAAAGCCTCTAGAGGCTTATACTCGTGATCGCGGATGTAACCCCACGACTTATAGCACACGGAGGTATCGGCTTGCCACGGTTCTCGCCTAACATCGTCGAGCGTCCCCCTCTCAACGTCAGGGACGGCTGTGCCCTCCCTGAAGGCCTCATGTTTGTAGTTGATCACTCCCTCCAGCCCCCAGCTATCCATCCTGTTGTAGTAGAAGGCCGCAAAGGCGAGCAGATAGGGTTCAAAGGCCGGGTTCGCGATCCACCAGTCGAAGTAGAACACCTGGGGCCTGTACTTCTCCACAAGCTCTGCAGCTCTCAGGAGCCAGTCCATCAGGAATCGATCGTCGGGGTACTCATTGCTGGGGCCTGGAGGATCCCGAGGGTTGAGCGACGCCGGCCGAGCCGGGCCGTACAAGTCCCTGTAGCGGGGATCGTTCACGTCCGAATCGATGCGCGTACCTGGCTCAAAGAACCACCAGTGTTCTGCCCTGTGGTAGGAGACGCCGAACACTAACCCCCTGTCCCTAACCGCGTCCGCTAGCTCCCTTACGAGGTCCCTCCGGGGGCCCATCCTGGCCGCGCACCACCTCGTGTAGCTGCAATCCCAGAGAGCGAAGCCGTCATGGTGCTCTGCAACTAACACCACGTACTTCGCACCAGATTGCTCGAATAGTCGGGCCCAGCTGTCGGGGTCCCAGTTTTCCGCCGTGAAGTCGGGGATGAAGTCCTTGTACCCGAACTCGCTGTGGGGACCGAACGTCTTCAGGTGAAACTCGTACTCCGGGCTCCCCTTAATGTACATGTTCCTAGGGTACCACTCGTTACCAAAGGCTGGCACGGAGTAGACGCCCCAGTGGATGAAGATGCCGAGCTTGGCGTCAATGTACCACTTCGGGGTTCTGTAGCTCTTCAAGGAGCTCCAATCGGGCTCAAATGGACCCTTGCTCGGGTAAGGTATGTCTCTGAGAATCTGGCGGGGTTTTTCCACGAGCCTAGGGAGGTCTGAAGGTATAAGTGGTTAACCGGACAGCCGGCCTCTCTCAGTTAGCGTTG
>JAVYQJ010000021.1 GCA_038731975.1 Thermofilaceae archaeon
ATCGAGGTGGCCGCGACGTGCACGAGGGTCCCCGTGCTAGACGGCCACCTCGAGAGCGTCTACGTGGAGACGGAGAGGGAGGTCAGCGTGGACGAAGCCGTCGAACTCCTCAGCCGGTTCGAGGGTAAGCCGCAGCAGATGAAGCTTCCAACAGCTCCGGAGAAGCCGATAGTCGTGCTGAGCGGGGTCGACCGGCCGCAACCCAGGCTCGACAGGATGGCGGGCAGCGTGCCGGGGATGAGCGTCGCGGTCGGCAGAGTGAGGAGGGGGGTGAACAGCAGGAGCCTCATGTTCCTCGCCCTCGGCCACAACCTGGTTCGAGGGGCCGCCGGGTCAGCGGTACTGCTCGCCGAGCTCCTAGCCGCTGAAGGCTACGTGTAAAACATCAGCTAGTTCAGCGTTTAGCAACTATTTTGCATCCAGTCATCCCGATAACCAGTGGTGCTTGGGTCGCATAACCCGGTGTGGGCGTTAAAGGTGCGGCGAGAATCTTCTAACATCGAGTTTCACGGTTTAGTATGGGGAGAAAACCTGAAAAATGATGATAATTGGAGTTGTCAATGAACAGTTACAAGGGCCTGACCAGCAGCGAGGTTGCTGAAAGGCTTAGAATCTATGGCCCTAATAGGGTGCCTGAAAAGAGGGAGAGGCTCGTAACTGTTTTCTTAAAGAAGTTCACGGGTTTTACCCCCTTCGCGATTGAGGCTGCCGCTGCGGTATCCTACGTTATGGGGAGGTACGTCGACTTCATCATAATGCTGTCGCTGCTCCTTGTGAACACTGTTATCGGCGTTATCCACGAGCACAGGGCTGGCAGGGCCATCGAGATGCTGAAATCGAAGCTGAAAGTGACGGTGAAAGCCTTCAGGGACGGCCGGTGGATCGATGTGGCCGCAGAGGATATCGTGCCGGACGATATCGTAAAGCTCTCCATGGGCGACATCGTGCCTGCCGACGGGGTTATCGTTGAAGGCTCGGTGATGGTTGACGAGTCCGCATTGACGGGGGAGTCGATACCGGCTGAGAGGGGCGTTAACGACGAAGTTTACGCTGGGACCACGGTTGTGAGGGGTGAGGCGATAGTGAAGGTGGTGAAAACGGGGTCGAGGACCCGCTTCGGTAGAACCGTCGAGCTCGTCCAGGTTGCAAAGCCCCGGCTGCTCATAGAGGAGGTGGCGAACAGCATAACCAAGTGGCTTCTCCTCGTGGACTCCATCTTTATCGCTCTTGTTGCGGCCAAATTCATCGTGGAGGGGCTCAACCTAGTGGAGCTCCTACCCTTCACCTTGACGTTGCTGCTGGCCTCGATACCCATAGCGCTGCCGGCCATGACCACCATAACAATGGCGCTAGCCAGCACCGAGCTCGCTAGGAGCGGTATAATCGTTAGGAGGCTTGAGGCGATCGAGGCTGCCGCGATGATGGACGTGATATGCTTGGACAAGACGGGCACGATAACAGAGAACAGGCTGGTGGTGAGCAAGGTTGTCCCGCTGAACAGGCAGATCAGTGAGAGGGACGTCATTAGATTCGCGGTTTTAGCAACCGAGGAGGTGACAAAGGACCCGCTCGAGAACGCCATAAGGCGGAAAGCTGAGGAGATGAACGTTGACACCAGTGCTGCGAAGGTTCTGGAGTACAAGCCCTTTACGCCTGAGACCAAGGTGAGCGAAGCAGTCGTTGAATTGGGCGGGCGTGTGCTCAGAGTAATCAAGGGTGCACCACAGGTTCTCGTAAAGGAGGCCAGCAACCCCGATAAGGAGCGCATCGAGGAGATCGTTGCGAAGCTGGGCAAGGAGGGGCTTAGGCCGCTGGCCATAGCGGTGGAAGCGCAGCGGGGCAGCATCGAGATTGTGGGGCTGTTGGGGCTCTACGATAAGCCCCGTGAGGACTCGAAGCAGTTCATAAGCGTCATAAAGAGCCTCGGTGTAACGCCGAAGATGGTTACGGGGGACAACATCCACATCGCCGAGACCGTGGCCAGCGAGGTCGGCATCGAGGGGAAGGCAATTAGCTTGCGGGAGATTCCCAGGGAGGAGCTGGCTGAAGTTGTCGAGGACACGGGTGTTTTCGCGGAAGTCATGCCAGAGGACAAGTACAGCATCGTGGAGGCCCTGCAGAGGAGGGGGCACGTGGTTGGCATGACCGGCGATGGGGTGAACGATGCTCCAGCGCTCAAGAGAGCAGACTTGGGGGTGGCCGTTAGCGGGGCCACCGATGTAGCGAAGTCGGTGGCGTCGGTGGTGTTGGCTGTACCGGGGTTGAGGGGGATCGCCAACGTCATACAGCACGGAAGGATGACCTACAGAAAGATGGTCGTCTGGGCCATAAACAAGATCGTCAAAACGTTCAGCATAGTGTACTTCGTAGCCATATCGTCGCTGCTCTTCGGGCATCCCGTGCTGACGCCCACCCACATGGTGCTGATGCTGTTCCTCTACGATCTCGTCACGCTCTCCATCAGCGTCGACGTACTGCAGCCAAGCAGGAGGCCGGAGAGGTGGAACGTGAAGAAGCTCACGTTGATTTCAACCTTGCTGGGCATCGCGAAACTCGCGGAGCTCTTCGGAGCCCTGTACCTGGCGAGGCTAATCGGTTTACCGCACGAGCAGCTGCAGAGCTTCATATTCTACGTTCTCCTGATTTCGGGCCTCTTCGGCTTCCTGAATTTCAGGGAGATCGGGGTGTTCTGGAGCTCAAAACCGAGCAAGTACATGCTACTGACGATAGCGGTTGACGGCCTAGCTGCAACCATCCTAGTATGGAGCGGCGCCATAGTACCAGCTATACCGGCGCAAACGATTGCTCTGGCCTTGGTCTACGAAGTAGCAGTGATTCTGCTGGCCACCGACGCTGTCAAGATTGCGGTGTACAGAGCCTTCGGCTACGCGTAGACCCTAGGCAAGCGCCCCGCCCCCAAGCGCCTCAAGCCCTGAAAAGCGGGCCTGCAAGCCCGCTCCCGCGCGTCCCAAGCGCAATCCGCCAACCGATCCCCTACACGGTTTAGGCGGGCTGTTACGCAAACCGGGTTTCGCGGTGCTAGCCGCTTGATTGATTGCGGGGGCTGCCTGCGGCGGCAACGACAATGATAAATCTCCTCCCCCCTCCACCCGCGCCGGGGATCCTCCTGTCCCAACACTTCGCCTACAGGGCGGCGCAAGAGGTGCTGCGCAGGTTCCCGGGTGAGCCACTCTACGTGGTTGAGTCGGGCGTAACCCCCAGCGGTAAGATACACTTGGGGAACTTCATCGACATGGTGCTAGCCGACTCGGTCCTAAGAGCTTTGAGGGAGAGCGGCGTTGAGGTCGTAGGCTACCTGGCTGTGGACAGCATGGACCCCTTCAGGCAGGCCCCCTCCTTCGCCCCGGAGAGCTTCAAGCGCGAAGCCCCCATGTACGTTGGGCAGCCCTTCGAGTCGATACCGGACCCGTGGGGCTGCCACGGCAGCTACGCTGAGCACTTCGTGAAGCCCGTCGAGGAGAGCTTCCCCGCTTACGGTGTGCAGCTGGAGGTGGTTTGGGCTAGCCGGCTCCATAAGAGCGAGAGGTACGTGAAGCCCCTCCTCGAGGTCCTCGCCCAGCGTGAGCGGGTTGTGGAGGTGCTCAACAGGGTGAAAAGGGCCGCCGGCCACAGGAGGCTGTACCCGGAGGGCTGGATCCCCTACAGGCCGAGGTGCGCCGGCTGCGGGAGGATCGATGAGGTCGTACACCCGCTGAGCGTTGAGGGCTCAAGGGTCCGCTACAGGTGCTCCGCCTGCGGCTACGAGGGGGTGGCTGACGCCGCGAAGGGTGAGGGGAAGCCGCCGTGGAGGGTGGACTGGCCTCTACGCTGGTTGGCGCTCAACGTGCACTTCGAGCCCCTGGGCAAGGATCACATGGCCAGCGGCAGCGGCTACGACACGGGGTGCGCCCTCGCTAGGGAGCTCTTCGGCAGGGAGCCGCCCGTGCCAATCTTCTACGACTTCGTCTACTGGGTCGAGCACGAGGGGGGTGAGAGGAGGTTGGAGAAGTTCAGCAAGAGGAAGGGGGCGGGGCTTGGGATTGACGAGTGGCTCCGCTACGCTCCACCCGAGGTTTTGCGCTTCCAGATCCTGAAGAGGGAGGTTACCGACATCTACAGTGAGGCGCTCAGCCACTGGGAGTTCGATCTCCGCCAGGTGCCCAACTACGTCGAGGAGTTCGACAAGTTCGAGGAGACGGTGTTCACGGGTGGGAGCGAGTACTCGAAGCAGCTTTACAGCCTCTCCCTACCCGGCCCTCCGCCGCAGAAGAGGCCGGTGAGGATCCCCTACTTCCAAGCCGTCCGCGTGGCCGCCTGGATGGAGGACTTGGAGGACGGGATGAGGATGCTCGAGCGGCAGGGTAAGCTGAGGGGCCTTGAAAGCTGGGAGGTGGAGGACGCCAAGAGGAGGTTGATGAACGCGAGGAACTGGTTGGAAGCGGTCGGGTACGGCGCAGTGCTCCGCAGCCCCGAGGAAGCTGCGAAGCTTCTGGAGGGCATCGACGGGCGAGTCCTCAGGGCGTTCATGGAGGCTGTGTCCCTGATACTCGGGGGCTCGGACCCCAACGAGGCCGTGAAAAAGGCCTGCGAGAGTCAAGGGATAGCCGGGAGGGAGGGGAGGCTGCAGGTCTACAGGGCGTTCTACCTGGCTCTGCTCGGCGAGGAGTCAGGCCCACCGCTGCGCAGGCTCATCGCAAGGAGAGAGGTTATAGAGACGCTGAGCAAAATACGGGAAAGGCTGGAGGGCTGCTAGGTTCTAGCGGCGGCGCCTCGCAGCAACGATGAGAACGGCTGCCACGGCCGCAGCTAACGCGGCTGCCGCTACGATGAGAGTGGGGGGCTGCTGGGGAGTAGGCTGCGATGGTTGCGCGGGCTGCTCGGGTTGCGCGGGTTGCTCCGCTGTAGGCTGCTGCGCGGTGGGTTGCTGCAAGACCGGCTGTATGTACCGTATCTCCGCGGTCTCCGTTCCCACGTTACCCGCGAAGTCCACGGCTCTCACCGTCAGTCTAACCGTTGTCGCGTTGAGCGGTGGTAGGGAAGCCTGGTAGGAGGCCGGGCCGATCTCCTGCGCCACCAGCGTGCCTCTAACCGTGTCCGTCTCGTAGTCCACGTACACCCTCCACACGCCCCACCCCTCGTCCTGAGCCCTGATGTATAGGGTGACGCTATCCCTGGCGGCGACGGGCCTAGTCGGAGTGTACATGGAGAGGCTGACGCTCGGCGGCGCCTCGTCCTTGAACGAGGATACCGTGATTCTGAACCAATCGTTGGGGACATCGACTATCATCTTGGCCAGGTAGACGCCGCCGTACGGGACGATCGTAAGATCCCTCACCAGCGCGGAGTCCCCATACACCCTGTACGCCTCCACCGGCAGGGAGGAGTTGAGGTACAAGTAGACCGTGAGCTGCTTCAAGTCGATGCCAAGCACTGTAGACACGTAGCCGACGACGTTCGCAGTACCCTTACCCGGCGTGGGAATCACTCGGATCAGCGAGCCGTCCAGCACGAAACTGCTCGGCTCCCTCAGGGGATCCCTACCCGGGATACCAACGACTCTCACCCGCCCGCCCCGGTCGACTTCAACAATCTTGAACCCCCTGTACTCGGCCTGCCCACAGGTGGCCACCGTCGTCACGAACCACGTCCTCCCGTTGTAGATGACCAAGCCGTCGGTGTGAACGTGGCCGGCCAGTACAGCTGTGACATTGTACTCCTCTATCAGCCTGAGCAGCTCACGGGCTAGGTCGAGGCGGTTCGCCCAGCTGCTGTAGAGGTAAGCCTCGAGGTTATCGATCTCCCTCCACGAGCCATTGATCTCGCGGAAGAGCCCCGCTCTGAAGAGCGGGTGGTGCATCATCAGGATCTTCACCTTGTCCTTGTGGGCTGAGAGCACTCCCTCGAGCCAGGCCAGCTGCGAGGGATCGACGTACCCCGCGTAGCCCGTATCCAAAGCGGCCAGAAGGAAGTTGCCGAAGACTCTGTACCACGTGGCGGGCCCCACGTACCGGCCGTAGTACAGCTCGTTGAAGCTCTTCTCATCGGTCTGCGAGTGGTCGTGGTTGCCGGGTAGGAGGAACGTGGGCTTCCTCACCCGGTTGATGAGCTCCTGCAGCTTCTTGAGCGAGTCTACGTGGCTCCCCACGTCGACGCAGTCGCCCGTAACCACTGCGATATCGACGGGGAGCGTGTTGACAAGGTTGAGGGCGGTCTCCAGGTAGAGCGTGCTGCGGACGCCCCCGATGATGATCTCGACGTGGATGTCGGTGAGGTGGGCGATCGAGAGTTTATCGGGCTCCCGCTCGAGAACCCAGACGCTCCTGGGCTCGCAGACCGTAAGCCCGCCCGCGCTTACGCACAAGTCGTACAGCGCCCCCACGGCGTTTTTAGGCACCTCTAGGAGAACGGTTACCGCGCCCTCGAGCTTCCAGCTCCTCAAGGGGGACAGCGACACGTTGAAGCCGGGAGCCACGATCCAAGCCCCTGAAACATCCAGGACCCCCTGGAGCGTTGCGTTGAAGCTCTGGCCGGGCATTACGGCTACAGGCACAGCGTAGCGGGGGTCGACTATTCGCACCTCTGGTGACGGGAAGGAGAGGGGGAGTAGTGCGGTGAGTGCGACTACGGCTAGGCCGGCTAACAAGTAGCTGATTTTCATCGAGAACAGCACGTAGGACCCTATATAAGGCTAGCCCTAGGCGAACTCCTCCTCTTCCCAGCCCTCCATCGGGTAGACCAGCGTATCCTCCCTCCTCACGTAGAGCCTGATCCTCTCGCCCTCGCCCACCCCCGCGTCAGGGTCAACGTACGCGATCAGCCTGTCGCCATCGATGCTCACCCTCAACTGCTTGTGGGAGCCGAGGAACATGGCGATCTCAACACGCCCCTCAATCTCGTTCGCCCCCGGTACAGGGTCTAGCGAGACGTCCTCAGGCCTCAACACGACAACAGCTTCTGAACCCCTGCTCAGAGGGGCTGCCGGCACGCCCCGAAGCTTAACGCCGCCGCTCGTGACGACCTCGACGTAGCCCCCCTCGTCGCGCTCAACCCTCCCCTTCAGCGCGCTGCTCCTGCCGATGAAGGTGGCTACGAAGAGGTTCGAAGGCTTTGTGTAGATCTCGAACGGAGTCCCGATCTGGAGCACCCTCCCCCTGTTCATCACAGCGATCCTGTCGGAGAGGCTCATCGCCTCCTCCTGGTCGTGGGTCACGTAGATCGTCGTGATACCCAGCCTCTTCTGCAAACCCTTGAGCTCCTCCCTCATCCTCAACCGCAGCTTAGCGTCAAGGTTGCTCAACGGCTCGTCCATCAGCAGGACCTTAGGCTCTACGACTAGCGCGCGCGCCAGCGCAACCCTCTGCTGCTGCCCCCCGCTCAGTTGGAGCGGGTACCGGTTCTCCAGGCCCTCGAGCCCTACGAGCTCCAACACCTCCCTGACCCTCCTCTTCAGCTCGGCGGCTGGGAGCTTTTTCACCCTCAACCCGTAGGCGACGTTGTCGAAGACCGTCATGTGGGGCCACAATGCGTAGTTCTGGAACACCATCGCACAGCCGCGCTCGTACGGCTTCCTGAACGTTACGTCCTCCCCGTCGAACAGGACGCGCCCCTCATCGGGTAGCTCGAAGCCCGCGATGATCCTCAAAGCGGTTGTCTTACCGCAGCCCGAGGGGCCGAGAAGCGTGAAAAGCTCGCCGCTCTCGACAGCGAGGGTGACGTGATCCACCGCCACAACGTCCTCAAACCTCTTAACCACGCCTTTGAGCTCGACTCTAGCCATCCAGCAGAATGCGCCACTCAACCCAATAATAACCTTACGTCCACCGAAGAGGATCAGAAAAAGGGGAAACTTATCAGGCCGTTACAGCCTTACGTTCCTAGTTTAGGACTTCGTTATGATAGTCCTCGATACTATCGTTATCCTGAGCACCTTGCCCTGCGCGACGTCCACGAGCACTTGAGCTGTGGCGTTGGGGCCCTTGAGCAGCACGAGAGCTTGAGTGGCTCGGAGCGTGACGTCACCAGTGCCGCTCACGACCGCAGTAATGATCGGCCTGATCCAGGTAATGTTGTAGCCCTCCTGCAGCAGCTTTGCGACGTCGGGGTCGCCCTTCAGTATGCTCGTTACGGCGTTAACGTACTCGCCGCTGACCTCGACGAACCTCCACCCGGCGAAGCCCTTCACCCCCCTCACTCTAGCACGCGGCGTAACGTTGCAGCAGAAGGGCTGCCCGTTCTCACCGAGCTGCCAGACCGGGTTGAAAGCCCCGCCTCGCTGCGCAATGCCTCCGAGTACGGTCGGGATAGCGGCTACCGCCAGCGCTACAAGGATCGCCGCTGCAGCTACAGCGGCAACCACGATCAAACTTGTCTTCACCCTTCTCACCAGGGGAAGCGGCCGGGGGGTCTTTTAAAGGGGTTATGAACCTGAAGTCCATACCCCGCTATTGCGCGATCGCCGAGGATGCCCACCGTCAAGCCTTTTTGCCTGACCTTGCCGACGCTAGAGTGGTTAAGCTGCTGGCACTCGACTTGGACGGTACGCTCCTAGAGCCGGGCGAGAAGATCCTCCCTTCGGTCGTTGAAGCGCTCCTAAAGGTAGCTGGCAAAGGAGTTATTGTCGCGACGGCCTCGGGCCGCTCTCTCGAGGATCAGCTCCGCATCCTGGCCGGGAACGGTCTGGGCGCTGAAGCAGGCCTCCCCCACTACCTCATCGTGAACGAGCAGGAGATCTACGAGCTGAGAGGCTGTATGTACCAGCCGTGGGAGGAGCACAACAGGATTGTGAGGGAGCGGTGGCTGAGCGTGCTGCCTCGGGCTCTGCAAGTGGCGACTACCGAGGTTGAGTACCTCCGAGGGAGGGGGGTGGCGGTTGAGCTGTGGCCTCCAGATGTCGCCGCCCAGAGGGGCATGGTGGTTCTCAAGTTCGAGCGGGTTGAGGATGCGAGGCTCTGCGAAGCCAGGCTGCGCCAGCTGCTGGCCGGCGATTCCGAGCTCCAGTGCGACCGCAGCTACAGGCTGATACAGATCCTCCACAAGAGCGCGGGCAAGGGGCCAACCCTTCTAACTTTGCTTAAGGCTCTAGGCTTACCCGAGGGGGCCGCCCTCTGCATTGGGGATGCGCCGAACGATTTGAGCATGCTCGACGGCAGCTACGGGTTCATGGTCGCTGCGGTGGGAAACGCGGAGGAGGAGGTGAAGGAGGCTGTGAGGAGGGCGGGCGGCTACGTGGCATCAAGGCCTAGGGGGGAGGGCGTGCTGGAAGTGCTACGGGCCTACAACCTGGTGTAGAAGAAGCCGCAGACACGCTTATTTCGCGGCAATGCTGCATAAAGTTTATCCTTAGGTTTTGGAGATGGCTCGCGTGCAGCAGGGTAGGAGGGGTAGGCTGCTAGCCTCCACCTCGATTCTCACAGCTTTCACGCTGCTGGCAACCATCCTCTTCACGGTCTACATCCCCGAGACTAGAGGCTACTTCAACTTCGGTGAAGTGGGGGTCTACATCTCCGCGATAATCCTCCCCCCAGCCTGGGCGGCGTTCGCCGGCGGCGTCGGCTCAGCTCTCGCGGACGTCGTGCTGGGCTACTACGTCTACGCTCCGGCTACGCTCGTGATAAAGGGCCTTGAAGCCTTCATAGCTTCTCTGCTCGCGCGCAGGCTGAAGCACGTGAAGATGGGGAGGGCGCAAGGGCTGGTACTGTCGGTTCTCGTACCAGCTCCTCTCGCGCTCCTCGGCGCAATCTACTACGTGGGGCCCGCGGAAATCTACCTTGTCACGAGCGCTGTAGCGGCGGAAGTCACTGCAGCCCTATGGCTGGCTGTGGCTGCGATCATGGCGGCCTTCCTCCTCCATCTCAACCTCAGGGGTCTCGCGAGGCCCCAGCTGGCAGCCGCGCTGGCTGCGGGCGGCGTCGTGATGGTGCTCGGCTACTTCACCTACCAGCAGTTCATCCTGGGCTACGCGGCTCTGGCTGAGGTGCCATTCAACATCATGCAGGTCCTAGTCGGCATGAGCGTCGCGCTAGCCGTGGAGCACCGCCTCAAGGGGTTATCCTTCGAGTAGCCCAGCAGAGGTTTAGGTGCACGCTCGCCCCACCCTCGATAGTTTAAGATTCCCAACAGTTCTTCTGATAGTCTAACCCAGTTCTTCAGCGGATTGGAACAGCTTATATAGGTGCCTTTAAGCTCGCTCATCCGTGGAAGTTCCCGTCCGGGTGTCAGTGGGTGGAGCGAGAAGAAATGCTTCTAAGATAGTGTTTGCCGCTATCGCTGCTACTGCGGCTCTCGCCGTCATCTTCGCGACGACCTTCTACGTAGTTAACCTGGGTGAAATAGCCGTCGTCGTCGACCCGATCACGGGCGCGATCGGTAGGCCGGTGCTGGGGCCCGCGATCGGTTTCAAAGCGCCCTGGGCCTACATCGTAAAGGATTACGCGGGGGTTGAAGCTGTTGACATGTTCATCGAGCCGCCGCGCGACTACCCGGCCATCGAGGCGCTCACGAAGGACGGCGTTGTCGCGCTGGTGGACGTAACGATCAGGTACAGGCTGATCCCCGAGAAATTCGATCTCCTCGTCAGGTACTACCCGAGGCTGAACTACGAGGAGGACTTCCTCGTCGCGACCGCTAGGCAGGTCACCAGGGAGATCATTGCGAACTTCTCAATGACCGACCTCATCGAGAAGAGGGAGCTCGTCGCCCGCAGCGTTGAGGAGGCGTTGGCCGCGAGGATCAGGGGGGACGCCATCATCGGCCAGTGCCTGGAGCTACTCGGGGTGAACCTGAGGAACATCAAGCTCCCCGACACTGTTGTGCAAGCGATTAACGAGAAGGTTGCAGCCCAGCAGCGGGCCTTGAAGGCCGAGTACGAGAGGCAGGCTGCACTGATACAGGCCAACGCGTCCGCGCAGGCAGCTCTGATACAAGCCAGAGGTCAGGCTGAGGCGCTCCTAACGCTGGCCCGCGCCCAGGCGGAGTCGATCAGCCTGATCGCCAACCAGACCGGAGTCCCACCGTCGCAGGTTGTCGCCTACTACTTCTACCTAGAGGCGATCAAGCAGCTCGCCCAGAGCGGTAGAGCCACCATCGTGATCTCCCCCACGGGTGTTACACCACTAATCCCGCTGCCAACCCAACAGCAGGGAGGGTGAGGCAAACAAATCGAAATAGAGCATTAAAACGTAGTTCAGGTCATTGACTTTCAGTGTTAATGTCTACACTCCGATGTACGCGTACCTCTGCTTGAGCACCACGTTCACGAGCGTTATCGTTGTGAGCTGCAGCGTGATCAGGATGACGCCGAGGGACGCAACGATATGCGGTCCACCAAACCTGCCCAGGTAATCCATCATGATGAAGGTCATCGGTGCCCTGTGGCCTTCGCCGAGCCCGCCGAGCCCGCCCAGCGTCACGCTGGTGCTCGTCTCGCTCATGCAGTAGACGAAGCTGACGAGCGCGCCGCTCAGCACGTTCAAGCCGATCAGCGGCAGTACGATCCTGACCAGCGTTGTGAGCCTGCCGGCGCCCAAGTTCATCGAAGCCTCTTCTAGCGCTACGTGGACCTGCTGGAGGCCCGCGAAAACCGCTCTGGCGGTGAAGGGTAGCCTCCTAACCCCGTAGGCTAGGATGAGCAGCAGGCTGGGGCCCGCGGCGATCGGGTCGAGCGGAGTGCCTCGGAAGAAGGTGGCGAAGAAGTAGAAGTAGCCGACGGCGAGGACGAGGCCGGGTATTGCGACGGGGGATGTGACGAGTAGGTCGAGGAGCTCCATGCCACCGATCCTGGCCCGGGCTATGACGTAGGGTGCGGAGACCCCCAGGAGGATTATGATCGCTAGCGCGGCCAGCGAGTAGGTTAAGCTGTTCATGACGGCCCGGAGGACTAGCGGGTCCCTAGCCACCTCCATCATGTGCCTAAACGTGAAGCCCTCCGGTAATGGCCCGCTCCAGCGCTCCGCGAAGGCGTAGGCGAAGACCGCCAGCTGGGGGTAGGCGGTGAAGAGGAGGATCGGGAGGAGCCCGAGGTAGACGGCTGCCAACCCGAGGGGGCCCAGCTTCCTAACCCTCGGCTTCCACCTCCCACCTCTGCTCAGCATCGCGTACTGCTTCAGCGTTACGTACCTCCTTATCCCCGCGAATACGCCCAGGGCTAGCGATAGGAGGAGGAGCGCTAGGCTGGCAGCCGCGGGTGAGAGGTAACCGGTGGTAGCCTCGATGAACCTCGAGAAGATCTGGAAGGAGATAAGCCTCTGCTCGTTAAACACGATTGGTGCACCCACGTCCTCGAGGGAGAAGATGAAGACGAGAGCGGCACCAGCCGCGAGCCCCGGTAGCGAGAGGGGGAGCGTGACAGTCCTGAAGAGGTGGAGACCCTTGGAGCCGAGGTTCTCGGCTTGCTCCTCCAGGCTCGGGTCGATGTTCATCATGCTCGCGTAAACGTTCAGGTAGACGATCGGGTAGAAGGACATGATCTGGGCGGCAGCCACGCCGGCGAGAGAGTCAAGACCGATTCTCACCGGAATCCCGAGCACGTCGCAGATCAGCCAGGAGACGAGCCCGTCCCTCCAGTCAAACAACCTTTTAATTATAAAGGAGTTGATGAATGGGGTTTGCAGGAGGGGGACAGTGGCGAGGATCCTTAACGCCTGCTTGCCCGGGAACTGGTAGCGGGCGAAGACGAACGCCGTTACAATGCCGAGAATGCTGGCGACGATCGTCACGATGGCCGCTACGATGAGGGAGTTGAGGATGGCCCCGTAGCTGACTCCGACGATCCTGATTATCGTGACCTCGCGATCCCGGAACAGGCCTCTGTAGACGATCGCGAGCTGGCCCCGCGGTGTGAGGCTTACGAACGTTGGATCGTAGAAGAGGAGGATCGGGTTGTACTGCGTCGCTACGTAGACGACCGTTAAAATGGGGGCTACGAGTAGGAAGAGGAGGAGCGCGGTGGATAGGGTTAGCTGGGTGAGCAGCGTTGTGTCGATGTAAAAAAGGATCTTTTTGATCGCGGGGGGCACGTTAACCTCCCAACTCCTGGAGTATGCTCGTGTACTTGCTCACGGCGGCGCGCTTCCAAGTCATGATGAGCGTATCCCTGAAGGAGGCATCCCTCACGAACCTCTCGCCGATCGAGATCGCGTACTCCTGCGTAAAGGTCACCGTCTGCTGAGTATCTGGATCCGTGAAGTTGAGAAGGGCGGTGAGCCGGTCTACGTAAGCCTTGAACTGCTCATCCGTGATCGTTCCGGCGAAGTACCTGGACAGCAGGGCTTTCCAAACCGCCTTCAGGTAATCGTTGACGTCGACAAGGGTCGACCTGAAGTACCACTGCATCACCGGCTCGTAGCGGAGCGCCAGCTCGTCGTCGAACTGGATGGAGGGCGTCTGCAGCGTCGCCTCGTAGGCCCTCCTCAGGTCGGGCCTCTTCGCACCCTCAGCCGTCTCGAAGACCCTCGGGTTCGAAGGTAGCCTGTTGATCCCAGGGTCGAGCCACACCGCCTGCCCCTCCGTCAGCACCCAAGCGATGAAAGCCTGCGCCGCCTCAGGGTACTTGCTGCCAACCACCAGCGCGATCGGGTCCCCGTTGACGATGCTCTCACCCGGGGGTATTATGTACTCGCAGTCGGGGTTCACGTTCATCGCCGTGTAACCGTAGAAGTCAATCGTGATGCCGACGGCGACATCGCCCCTGATCACGGCATCTCTCGCTGGCTCGCTGCCGGGGTAGACTTCCGCGTTCGCCGCCATCAGTGTCAGGATCCTCCACCCCTCCTCCCACCCAAACCTCTGGAGGATGATCTCGTACATCCTCGTGTGGCTGGTGCTCTGCGTCGGGTCGGCGATCGATAGGGCCGCAGTCCCGAACTGTACGAGCGGGCGCCCCAGCTCCGGGGAGGCCAGATCCCTCCAGCTCCGCGGTACTGCGAGGTTGTAGTCCCTCAGCCTCCTATGGTTGACGGTGAAACCGAAGCTGGAGATCGCTGCGGCAACCCAGTATATCTTCCCGTCCTTCACGCGCTTCATCGGGACACCGGCAATCTCGTCGGGGATCTGGGCAGCGGCCTCCAACGCTTCCGCGCTGGTTAGAGGGGCGAGAAGCCCTCTAGCGAAGAGCGAATCAAACAGCGTCGGCCCCCCTCCCCACGCGACGTCCGCCTCGCCGCTTCTTATGTACTGCTCCCATAGCCCGGGTGGAAGAACGATCGTCTTGAGGTCCGTAATGTTGTACCTCTTCGCAACTTCGCTGGCCAGGAACATCCTCCTAGCCTTGACGAGTATCTCCGCCGGATGCCTCGAGATCACGGTCAAGGTTATGCCGCTGGGCTGCGCAGGTGGCTGCTGCGGGGGTTGCTCCTCCCGAGGCTGGCTGGGTCGCTGAGTTATCATGGGAATGATTACTAGCGAAACGATCGCGGCGGCTACGATCATCGCCGCTGCGAAAGCCATCAAGATGGGTTTAGACAACCCACGCCTGCGAACCAACTTCATCGGTTGATGGGGGGAATGAGGGGAAATAAACCTGTCTCGCAAGCTCGATCGGCGCATTCCGGAGCGATAACCCTATATACCGAGCGGGAGGGACGTTTACCGTGAGAACGGAAGTTATTGCTATAATCGTGATAACCGTCGCTGCAGCCACCCTCACGGCCCCCCTGACCTCCGCGCAAATCGGTATACCGATCCTCATCGACCTCGCCCACAAGCAGCCGACGGCGGGCGTTGACGTCATCATGAACGTGGTCCCCGAAGCCTCGTGGTACGTCCTGGTGCGCACGAAGGAGGATGCCGACGCTCTGCCGGCGGCCATCAAGGCGCGCGCCACAGTCGTGATCGGCGACTTCGCAACCGTTGACCTCGAGAGGCTGCGCATCGCGATGGTGATCATAGGCCAGCCGCAAGCCCCGCTCACGCCAGAGGAGATCGCCGCGCTTGCAAAGTGGTTTACAGCTGCCCCTGGTAGAGCCCTCTGGGTGGCGGCCGACAGCGACTACCCCGCACAGGGCTCCGAGCTAGCCCAAGAGGTTGCAAACATGATCATGGAAGCCATTGGATCCAACCTGAGGATGGATTACACTTCAGCCTACTGCTACGTCAGCTTAAACTTGACCGGTGCTAACTACAGGCTGCTCGGGTACGTCAACGTGAGCGAGGTACCGGAGCTTAGGTACGGCAGCGACCTGGTCCTCTTCCACGGGCCGGGTCCGCTCGCCTGGGTGGATGACGCGGGGAACTGGCGCAGGCTGAGCCCCACCGAGAAGCCTCGCAACACCTACATAATCGCCATGACTTCGCCCTACTCGGAGATCACCGAGAATCAAGTCGAGCCTACGGGCAAAAACGCGAAGGTGTACAAGCCCGGCGATAAGGGCCAGTTCGTCCTCATGGCTGCACAGCTCATCCCCGTGAAGGATAAGTACAACGTGGCCATCCTCTCGGGGGAGACGCCCTACGGCGGCTACTACCCGGGCGTCGCCTGGCAGTACTACGGCGTCGTTCTCAGCGGGCCGCGTTTCGTCAGGAACGTGATCCTCTGGGCCACGGGCTACATGGGCGAGCTAAAGGAGTACGCTAAGCTCGCAGCGCTCCCCGAGCAGATCCGCTCCGACGTGGACAGGACGCTGACGCAGCTAAGGAGCGATATCGAAAGGAGGATCAGCAGCGTTGAAGCAACCGTCGCAGGCTTCTCTTCAACCCTCAATGCCGCACTCGCACTCGCCGCTGTAGCACTCATCCTCGCAATAGTTGCACTTGCTCTCGCGTTCAGGAAGCCCGCTCCAAAACCATCATCTGAAACCGTTGCGAAACAAGCCTAAAAGAAAGTACAAACCGATTCTTTTTTTATATTCCTCCCTTTAATTTCTAGTTCTTAACCATACCATTATAAACCTTCTACCGGTTTACAGCTTCTATTGAATTTGAGCATAGAGGATGCTCAAAGGGGGAATGGAGTGGTTTCTCAGCCGCCTGAGACGACGGGGATGAGCTTGAGCTTGGCTGGTGCGAGGATTGGCTCGTCTTCCGGTACGATCTGCCCGTTGAGGACGGGGACGTACTCGACCGGGTTTAAGCCTATAGATTTAACGACACTCTCCACTGTTTCACCCACTCTGACTTTCACCACTTTCGGCTCGAAACGCGTCGATTCGACGATCACCTCTACTTCCTCGACCATCAGTATGCGCTATACAAGGCTGATGAAAAACTTTCTGCTAAACCTCCACTAGGGGCAGCTTTACGGGCTGGTGGAGCTTGGCGGAGGCGTAGATCGCCCTGATCAACTCGAGGCTCCTCCTCCCCTCGCGGCCGTCTACTCTCGGCCTCCCCCCCTCGCTGACGGCCAGCGCAAAGTCGCGGAGGAGCCGCACGTGGTTCTCGATGGGGACGGCCTCAGGCCTCGCCCAAGACTCCCACCCCTTCAACCCTTCAGCCTCCTTCACCACCTCGCCCCTCAAGGCCAGTAGCTTGAGGTTGCCCCCCTCTATGACCGCAGCACCATCCGTGCCGTGCACCTCGAGCCTCGTCGGAAAGCCTGGGTAAGTGGCAGTGCTAGCCTGCACCACGCCGAGAGCCCCGCTCCTGAACCTGATTAGCGCCACCGCCAGATCCTCAACCTCGATGTCGTGAGCGTAGGTGCCCGCGTAAGCCCAAACCTCCTCCGCATCCCCCATCAGCCAGAGCATGAGGTCCACCGTGTGGATCGCCTGGTTGATCAGCGCACCCCCACCCTCCGTCGCCCACCTCCCCCTCCAATCGCTGCCCTCGTAGTACTCGCGGGTCCTATACCACTCCACCACGGCTTCAGCGAGGATCAACCTCCCCAGCCTACCCCACGTCACGTGCTCCCTAACCCTCTCGATCACCGGGTCGAAGCGGTACTCGAACACCACGCCCAGAGTAACGCCCCTCCGCTCAGCCCTCGCGATCATCTCATCGGCCTCCCTCAGCGTCACAGCCATCGGCTTGTCCACGAGCACGTGCTTTCCAGCTTCAATAGCGGCGACAGCCTGCGGGAAGTGCAGGTAGTGGGGCGTCGAGATAGCCACGGCATCCACTTCAGGATCCGCGAGCAGCTGATCGAAGCTAGCATACCACCTCTTAGCACCGTACTTCCGGGCAAACTCCTCCGTCTTCGCAGCCCTCCGGCCAGCTACAGCGACGAGCTCCGCAACCCCCTCATCCCTCAACCGCTGCAAAGCCCCAGCGATAAAGCCGCCCCCGACGCCCGTACCCACAAGGCCGAATCCCAGCACGGCCAGACAAGGCATGAAGGACGAAATATGCTTTTCTCGGTTCGAGGTGGAGGTTTGATAAGCCTGCATCGTGATCATGTGCCAGTACGAGCGTTATCCTTAGCGCTTCGCGACCACCCAAGAAAAGTATGAGCTGTACGATAGGGAGAAGTGCTTAAAGGTGCAAGAGAAAAAAGAAAAATATTTATTTTATTAACGTTTTCTAACGAAGGGTAGTATTAAGGCTATAAGCGCTAGTATCAGTGCGATGGCTGAGAGCGCTAACGCGGTGTTCAGCGTACCTGTGACACCTTCAACAGCGCTTCTCAACGCGTTGATTTCTTCCGCGGTGGGTAGTCCGGCTAGTCTGCCCCTAATGTCTGCCACATCGCTGGATAGCCTGCCCAGCAAAGCCTCAAGTGAGGCTAACCTCCTCTCAACGCTGTCGACTCTAGCGGTAAGCAGCTCAAGTGTTGCTACAGCTTTCGTTGCGTGTCATTAGAAATGGTTATCGCTGCAGCCAGCCGGCATAGCGTGAGATTTTTGAGAGGTGATGGTGCGTAAGGTTGTGGAGTTCGGCCCCGATGTCGTTAGGCTGGCGAGGAGGATAGCCTCAAGTTACCCCCTCTACTTTTCCCGTGACCTCTTAA
>JAVYQJ010000022.1 GCA_038731975.1 Thermofilaceae archaeon
TGGGAGCTGTATGCCGAGTCACGGTTCGCTTACGAAGGCGGGTAAGGTTCGTAACGCGACTCCGAAGATTCCGCCAAAGCCGAAGAAGAACCTGGTGCCCAGGAGGAGGAACAGGAGGAACTACTTGAGGCGCCTCGTTTACGCGCAGCAGACTACCGCCATGTAGTGGGCGATGAGCCTGGAGGGCTACGGGGATCAAGCTGTAAAGCTGCTAGACTCCGCTGGTGTCTCTCTCTTTGACGAGGTTGAGCTGGAGCGGGATGATGGTGTAGTTGTCCGCGGTATCGTTCTGCCGAGGCCCCAGTACGGGGATCCCGACATCCTGGTCTTGAAGCTGCCCAACGGCTACAACGTGGGGGTTGACGCGAGAAGGGTCAAATCGATTAGAAGGCTCGGTAGAGTGGAACCCTCGAGGGGCGCTTTACCACCGCCTCCCAGCTTGAAGCCGGGTTTGCCGAGGGTCCACTTCATCGGTACGGGTGGCACGATCGCGTCGCGCATCGATTACGTCTCGGGAGCCGTTTACCCGTACTTCACGGCGGAGGAGATCTACTCGATGGTTCCCGAGCTGGAGAGCGTGGCGCTGGTGTCGGCTGAGACGCTGTTCAGCGTGTTCAGCGAGGATCTAACGCCGAGGCACTGGTCGATGATCGCCGAGCGCGTGGCACAGGTCTTCGAGAGGGAGGGGCCGGCCGGAATCATCGTCGCGCACGGGACCGACACGATGGGTTACACCGCCGCGGCGCTGGCTTTTGCTCTGCGCAGGCTGCCGGGGCCCGTGGTGCTGGTGGGGGCGCAGAGGTCATCAGACAGGCCTTCGAGCGACTCGGCCACGAACGTGCTGGCGGCCGCCATTACTGCAGCGAAGGCGCCCTTCGCCGAGTCCGTGGTTGTGATGCACGCCGGCTTGGACGACACGGCTTTCTACGTGCACCGGGGTGTGCGAGTCAGGAAGATGCACACGAGCAGGAGGGATGCCTTCAGGAGCGTGAACGCGGTACCGCTCGCGAAGGTGGAGCTACCCTCGCGGGAGCTGAAGGTCTTCGCCAGGAGGTTCCTCCCGCGCTCGAGGGAGGGCGTGCTCCTGGAGAACGGCTTCGAGGAAAAAGTGGCCCTCGTCAAGTTCTACCCGGGGATGAGCGGGGAGCTCCTCGACTTCCTCGTGGACAAGGGGTACAGGGGGGTCGTGATCGAGGGTACCGGACTCGGCCACGTCTCCGAGCGTCTGCTGCCCTCCGTCAGGAGGGCAGTGGAGGAGGGGGTGGTCGTGGTCGTAGCGTCGCAGTGCCTGTGGGGTAGGGTGAACATGAACGTGTACAGGAGGGGGGTGGAGCTGCTTAAGGCCGGAGCTATACCGGCTGAGGACATGCTGCCAGAGACAGCGTTCGTGAAGCTCTCGTGGGTGCTCGCGCGCACCAACGATGCGAGGGAGGCCGCATCACTGTTCCTGACGAATGTAGCTTACGAGATGGACGAGAGGAGCGAGGAGTGGTACTACCCGCCGCTCAACTACTTCGAGAGGTACCTGGGGGGTGGAGGTCAGTGAGCTGCCGAGTGGGTCTCGAAATCCACCAGATGCTCGACACGAGGGCGAAGCTGTTCTGCAGCTGCCCGACTGAGCTGAGGAGGGGTGATCCCGATTTCACTTACAGGAGGTGGTTGAGGCTCGCGAGGAGCGAGTTGGGGGAGCTGGACCCCGCGGCGGTTTTCGAGTACTCGAAGGGGAGGATCTTCGCCTACGAGACGTTCCTCGATAACACCTGCCTTGTGGAGATGGACGAGGAGCCGCCGCACCCCCTCAACCGCGAGGCGCTGGAGGCAGCGCTGCTCATATGCCTCACTTTCAACTGCAAGGTTGTCGACGAGGTCCACGTGATGAGGAAGATCGTCATCGACGGGTCGAACACCACCGGCTTCCAGCGGACGGCTCTCATCGGCATGGACGGCTGGGTGGACGTGGAGGGGAAGAGGGTCCCCATCGCCACAGTCTGCCTGGAGGAGGATGCGGCGAGGAAGATGGGTGAGTCCGGGAGCGAGGTCGTGTACCGGCTGGATCGACTCGGGATCCCGCTGGTGGAGATCGCGACGGCCCCCGCTCTAACGAGCCCCGAGGAGGCAGGCTTAGCGGCGATGAGGATCGGCCAGCTGCTCCGCATGACAGGTCGGGTGAAGAGGGGGTTGGGGACGATTAGGCAGGACTTGAACATCTCGGTGGAGGGGGGTGCGAGGGTCGAAGTGAAGGGGGTTCAGGAGCTCGAGTTGATCCCCAGGGTCGTTGAGCTTGAGGTGAAGAGGCAGAAGGCTCTCCTCGAGATTAGAGAGGAGCTGAGGAGGCGCGGCGTGTCGGCGGAGGCCCTCAACCAGAGGGCGGTGGATGTCACCGAACTGTTCAGAGACACGAGCTCCCGCGTAGCTAGAAAGGCGCTGGCGAGCGGAGGGGTGGCTCTGGCAGTGAAGCTGCCCGGCTTCGCAGGCCTACTCGGCCGGGAGCTCCAACCCGGGCGGCGGCTGGGCACGGAGATGGCCGATAGGGCGCGCTACTGGGCTGAGGTGGGCGGGATCTTCCACAGCGATGAGCTGCCCGGGTACGGGATTAGCGCCGATGAGGTTCGCGAGGTGCGCGAGGCGCTCGGCTGCAGCGAGGGAGACGCTTTCGTCCTCGTGTTCGAGGAGGCGCGGAAGGCGGAAGGGGCTATCGAGGCCGTGCTAGAGAGGGCGAGGGAAGCCCTGGAAGGGGTGCCGCCGGAGACGAGAGCTGCGAACCCGGACGGCACAACGAGGTTCATGAGGCCGATGCCGGGTAGGGCGAGGATGTACCCGGAGACCGACATTCGGCCGGTCCCCATCCCCACGCAGCTGCTGGAGGAGCTCAAGCTGAAGCTCCCCGAACCGCCCGAAGCGAAGTTCGAGCGCTTTGTCAAGGTGTACGGGCTGAGCCACGACCTGGCTAGGAAGCTCCTGCGATCCTACAGGCTCGACCTCTTCGAGCGCATCGTAGCGGAGGTCGGCGCACCGCCGACCCTCGTCGCCTCCACGCTGGAGGGGACTCTCGTGGAGCTGCGGAGGGACGGAGTCCCCGTCCAGAACCTCAGCGACGAGCACCTGGTAGACGTCTTCAGGCTGGTGGTGAAAGGAGGGCTTGTGAAGGAGGCGATACCGGTGGTTCTCAAGCAGCTCTCCGAAAACCCCTCCCTCACAGCTGAAGAGGCCGTAAGGATCCTCGGGCTAACCCCCCTCTCGGTGGAGGAGGCGAGGGAGGTTATCCGGGGGGTTATCAAGGAAATGGAGAGCCTAGTTAGGGAGAGAGGCAGCGCCGCCTTCGGTCAAGTAATGGGCGCGGTCATGCGTAAGCTCCGAGGGAGAGTTGACGGAGCACTGATCAACAAGCTCGTTAGCGAGGAGTTGGAGAAGGCGTTAAAGAAGATTTAGCGCTTGCGGGCGGCCTCGGGCCTCTCAGATTTCAGCTTCTTGAGCTGCTCCGCCACCTTCCTTATGACGAGGCTCTTCCGCTCATCCGTGTACACTAGGACTCGGCCGCTGCTCTCGAACCACGTAGCGGGGTGCTTGGCGCTGGCGTCCAGCTCCGCCCTGTAGCCCGCTGCCTGAGCCGCTTTAAGCAAGTCCTCCGGCGTTACGCCTCTCACAGCCAGGCTCGCGGGGACGCGGCGTCGAGAGGACCTGCTCTTCGTAGCATCGAAGTAGACCGGCCAGAGCACGACCGGCCTCCTACCCTCCTCCACGCCGTAATTAAGGTATCAAGGTTTTTAAAGTGGGCGTTGGAGAGGCGAGCGTATGGGCATTTACCAGGGCAACGATCTGAGGAAGATCACGGGCGGTCTGAAGGGTAGGCACGTGAAAGTGAAGAGAAGGTACTGGATGGGGAGGCCTCCGATCGAGACGCTGCTCGGCACCGAGCGTAGGATCCACGTTAGGACGCGAGGCGGAAACCTAAAGATCAAGCTCAAGTTCGCTGAGCACGCTAACGTTGTTGACCCGAAGACGGGGCAGAGCAGGAGGGTGCGGATTCTAAGGGTTGTTTCCAACCCTAGCAGCAAGGACTACGACAGGAGGGGGGTTATAACGAGGGGTGCGGTCATAGAGACGGAGCTCGGCAGAGCCGTTGTAACGTCGCGGCCCGGGCAAGACGGCGTAATCAACGCAGTGCTGCTCCAGTGAGCGGTTTTTAAAGATCAGCGCGCAACTTTGTGGTTGGGTGAACCCGTGCCTCTTAGGGTAGTGGTTCGAGTCGCGAGCAACGCCTTTGCAAACAAGGTTTTCGTGGCAGGCTACCACGGCTTCGGCTTAGTCGGGTACTTGACTGCGAAGCACCTCGTAAAGGCCCTCGGCGGGAGGAAGATAGGTTACGTGGTTTCGCCATACATGCCTCAAGTCGTAAATGCCGGCCCTGAGGGTCTTATCACACCTTACGAGCTGTACGATGTGGGGTCGGCGGTCGTCTTCCTGCCGAACGTCCCACTCCCCCAAGCTGACTTGATCCGCATCCCCTACGAGCTCGCTGAGGCCAGCGTGGCTGGCGGAGCTAAAGTTGCACTGCTGGTAGGGGGGCTCGATGCCAGCTACAGGAAGGGCGGAGATACGATGAGGTACGCTGCTACCAGAACCTTCCTAGCCCGCTATGACAACCTCGTCAAAGGGCTGCAGCAGCTCGAGGAGGGTCTGTCGATCGTAGGACCCCTTGCAGCCATGCTGGCGTACTACGAGGCCCACGACTTCCCCGCAGTAGCTGTGCTGCCCTATGCCGATCCGAACTCGATCGATCCGATGGCGGCCAAGGCGGCTGTCGAGTTCATCTCCCGCGTGCTACAAGTAGAGGTGGATGTGAGCGATTTGATGAGAATGGCCGAAGAGAAGGCGCGGTTGGAGCGCGAGTTTGAGGAGCTCCGCAAGAGGATGGGTCGGGAGAGCAGGACCCCCAGCGTACCGACGTTCTACGTCTAATGCGGCCACTCTTCCGCCGCCGATCGCGAGCTACCGTTCGCGGCCGGTTTCAGATGAGCGCGAGCACCAGCCTAACGAAGTTGACCAGATCTTCTACGCTTGAGTAACGCCTCGTGTACACCCTCACTCCTCTTTTACGCAGCTTCTCGGCGATTCTAGCGGCGGTCCCCAGGCCGCGCTCGTAGGCGATAACGACGACCCGGTAGCCCCCAACTCCAGTGACGAACCAGGTCGTATCGCTGGCCAGCTCATTTGCAACCGCGTAGTCATCAAGAGGGATTGCCGTCTCGTACTGCGCGAGAGGATAGACGCTCTCCAGCTCGATGGGGACGACCCCGTAAGGACTTGTGACCGTCGCTACGCACACCTTGCCTCTCAGCGCTTCGTCGCTTGCAACCCTCTTAACGAACTCCCCAACCCACGTGAACCTCGCAGCCGGCCTCGCCTCAGTCTCCATGATTAGCACGAGAACGCTCGAAGCCGGGGCTTCGTAGCGCTCCCTGATCCGCACGAAGTGCCTAAAGACCTCGGGCCTACCGCGGCTAGTTAAATCGTAGAAGAAGAGACCGCTCACGCGAGCCTTCGTGGTGTAGTGGTGCTTCTCTACAAAGGCAGCGTACCTCTCGTACTCCCGTAAGGCTTTCAGGAGAGCTGGGTGGCTCCTCGCCCTCAGCTCCAGCAGCTCCCAGAGCCTCCCTTCCTTTATCGCGTTCCTGATTCTCTTTAACTCCCCCTGCAGGACATACAGGTTGTGGACAGCCAGCTTGTAGACTCTGTCCTGTGCCGGTAGACTCTTGAGCTCTTCAGCGGTTACTTTCGAGCAGATGGGGCACTCGCAGGGCAGCTCGCTCAGCTCGTCCAGCCTGAAGACCCTTTCGGGCGTCATGTACCTGCCGTCCCTCGCGTAGAGAGCGTAGGAGGCTGAGTCGAATGTATCGACGCCCATCGCAACTGCGAGCGCCAGCATGTGGGGGTTGCCGGCGCCGAAGAGGTGGAGGGGCTTGCCGGGGGGAAGGTTCATCTTGGCCGTCATCACCAGCCGCACCAGATCGCGGTACTCGTAGTTGATCATTAGCTGCACCGGCCCACCCACCGCGTAAATGTCGAAGTCCATTTGAGCCAGCTCGTGCGCAGCCCGAGCGACAATGTCCAAGTACAAACCCCCCTGAACCGGTCCCACTAGGAGCATGGACCCCCGCTCGATGCTCAGCGCCTCCCGGGCCCTCCTCAACGTCTCCGCCACCTCTCTAGCAACAACCTCGCGCGACAGCCCGTGCCTAGTCGGGATGTCGAGGATGACGCCAATATCGCTGCCCAGCTTAACTTGGTACTCGACGATCTCGAGCGGTTCGACACTCACTTCTCCGTACTCCATCAGCTGGTATGCGCCAGAGTCCGTCATTACGGGCACGTTTACGCCGAGGAGATTGTGAACCCCCATCTCGGTCGCTACATCTCCGTACCTCTTCTTGATCAGGTAGGCGTTGGTTATGAGGAGCTGGTAGCCCAGGCCGGCTACTTCGCTAGGGGGGACGACGTTTCTAGCGGGGTCGATGACCGGGGCTAGGGCTGGGGTTCTAACGACCCCGTGCTTCGTCTTGAGCCGTCCCACACGGCCTAGGAGGTCGACCTCTTCAATCTCAAAGCAGTCGCTCATACCACTTTATGCTTCGCGCGCCACTCCTCAACGAACTTCTCGAAGATGCTCCTCACTCTATCCGCTAGCGGTCCTGTGCCTTCAACCCCCTTATCGGTCACTCGAATCCTATCCATGACGGTTATCACTCGCGCTTCTGGGACGTACTTCACCATCTTCGGGAAAATCTCCTCAAGGCGCCGGGCGAGCTCCTCCATGTCGAGCGGGGGCTCGGTTAGCCTGATCTCCGCGATCGCGTGACCGTATATGATGAGCCTCGGGTAGGTTTCACCGCTCGGAGCTCTCGCGTCCTTCAACACGATGTTGTACCTTGAGGTTTCGTAGCCGAGCAGGGTGCCCTCAAAGCTCTGCCCATCGGTGGTTCGCACTACGACGTGCTTGTCGAGCAGGGAGCTCAGCTCGGAGGTGAACCTCCTCGTCGCGGTATCGACGTAAGCCAAGTTCCGGCCACCGAGCGTCCCTCAAAACCGTTTTTAATAGCTTTGCTTGCAACAGCATGAGTTATAAAAACTGTAGGTCAAACCCCACCTGTGAAGCTCAAGGTCGTTAAGGTGGAGAAGTATGATTACGCGGATGTCGCGCTGCTGGTGATGGAGGGCGAGGGCCTCACCGCCTCCCTGGAAGTGCCCACCAAGATCCTCGAGGAGGTTGGTTGGCGCCCGGCTGCGGGGGACGAAGTGGAGCTAGTGCTTGGAGAGGAGCTGGGGAGCACGGATGAGTGGGACATCGTGATGTCCGGGAAGCCACTGAAAGCTAGCGAGGGCAAAACAGCGTATACCTTCGGAGGGCTCCTCCTCACAGTGATGGGCCCGGAGCAGAAACCCTTGAGGAAAGTCTACTTGAAGCTCAGGAGGTTGGAAAAGGTAAAATAAGCGTGAATCGCGGAAGAGTCGATGACCCTTACGCAGAGGGAGCTAGAGGCCCTCGTTAATTGGGCTCGCTCCGGTTCGAGGAGAGTGAGGATCAAGTTCAAGGGTTTGAAGTACTCTGTTTTGATCAGCAGGTACGTTGAAGCTGTTGACGCGGCGGGTAGGAGAGTCCCCTGGCAGGTGGCCTTCGGCTCACGCCCCCCGCACGACGTCCTCTCCTCGTTCTCAATCGAGGAAATCGCGGTGGATGAAGCTGGTTCAAGCAAAACCTTCGCAACGATGAGCGACCTCCTCAAACACGCGGGAATCAGGCGTTAGAGTCCAGAGACAGCTCCCACTTCAGCATGCGCCTGTACTCGGCGTCAAACCAGAAGCGGCCGACCACGAAGTCCCCCGAGAGAGCGTGGTGCAGCCAGACGCTGTCGTCCTCCCACATCTCCTTGAGGGGCAGCTGATCCACCGCGTACCAGTGAGGTTCAGCCTCCTCGCTCGGCCTCGGCTCCCCCTCGAAGTCTTTAGAGAGGTAGACGTGGACGATCCAGTCTGGCTCGTCGGATACCGAGTAGAACGTGAGCACACCCACCTTAACTAACGAGCGTACACGAACGTTAACCTCCTCGTAAACCTCCCGTACCGCGGCTTCCTCCGGCGTCTCGCCCGGCTCTATGCGCCCACCAACCCCCACTAGCTTGCCGGCGCCAAAACCCTTCTTCTTCCTGATTAGAAGCACCTTTCCGTCGCGCAGCAGGAAGCAGAGCACTGCGTGAGCGGTCATACGCGGGACTCGCCTCTCAGCGCAAGAAGCTCCCTTACGTAGGGTGAGAGGTGCTGAGTGAGGATCGCCAGCCCCTCCTCGACCCCTCCCTTTTCCATCCCTCTTAAAGTGATTTTCACCATTTCCTCGACGCTGAAGCCCTTGAGCCAGGCGTAGGCGATAACAGCCTCGAGCACGTCTTCCGGCTTCAACGCTCCGAGGCTGCGAATCCCCACCCGCTTCGAAACCGCTCTGAGCACGGAGTCAGGGACCTTAACGCCCCACGGCCTCCCGTCGCGGAGGGTCAATGCTGCCGATACCGTGAAGTTGACAATGGCATCTCCCAGCCTGGCCAGCTCCTTCAGGCTCGCTGAAACCTTCATCCCTCAACTGCTCGGAGCCACTGGTCTCTAAGCTCCTCGAAGAGCTCTTTTAGCCTGGCTGCAGCTTCCGCGAGCGCGTCGAAGGGTGCCTTGCTCCCGTCAGTGATGATCGTCAAGGTGTACTCGCGGGTGAGCGGGTGTTCCTCGCGGTACGCGGCGATCACTACGCTCCCATCCTTCTGTAGCTCCTCCGTGAGCAGGTTGAGGAGGGTATGGTCCTCTCCCTGCACCTTGAGCGTCAACCGGTTAGGCTCGTTGCGTAGGATCGATATCTTGAGCTCCTCGCCCACGGCTACGCGCTGGCAACTCGAAGGTAAAAAACCTACCGTGCCTCGCGGCTTGAATCCAGGTTGGAGAGCCGTTTCAAGGCCTCCTCGTAGTTGACGCTCAGCACGTACTTACCGCTCTCCTCGTCCACCTTCACTATGCCTAAGCGCTGTAGCTTTTCGAAGGCCTCCTCCACGGTAAGGTCGAGCGCCGTAGCTAACACAGCTGCCAACCTCCTCGCTAGAGGGGCGGCGGGGGTCTCGAGGGCTTCAGAGTACTTCGCAGAAAAGGTTTCTGCGACCTCTACGGCTCGCTTGAAGGGGGCGTTCGTGACCAGGTGCCCCCCATCCACGCTCGCCCTGTACCCCATAAGGGTCAATGTATCAGCAAGTGCCGCTAACGGTATGCTCACTTTAAGATTGGCGGAGGCCAGCAGGAGGCCGATGCTGTGCCTGAAGAAGCCCTTCCTCGGAGCCTGCCTAGATGTCCTCCACTCCTTCAGGAGCGCGATAAGCTTCCGGTAATCCTCTTCGGATTTCACGGGCGGAGCTAGGAGGATGAGCTTGAGCGAGGGGCCTGACTGCTCTGCGGCTAAATTCCCGACTCTCGCCAGTGCGTACTGGAGGAACTCTGCCGCTTCGCTGGCCGAAGCGAACTTGAGGGTGATCACTCTCTTCCTTCTCGCGCTCATCTCAACGCGTAGTACCTTGAAATCTTCCTCTTCTTGTGTGTTCTCCTGCACGTCGGGCAGTAGAGCCAGAGCCCCCTCTTCTTCAGCGGCGTCAAGCACTTTGGGCAACGGGTGAGGAGGAGGCCGTACTCAGGCCCCCTGGTTGAGAGCATGTAGGGTGGTTTACGGGATAGGACGCGCGCCCGGAGGATGTCCCCGTAGCCGTAGACTTCGTGCAAACTCCTCAGCCTCTCGTTGCTCGCCTCCGATATGTGAATGATCCCCCTGAAGGGCACGGGGTAGAAAACCTTCGCCGTCTCGTTGTAGAAGATGTCGGCGTATGCGACAGCGTCCCTGACAACCGCGACGATCGCATGGATGGCATCACCGCTCTTGGGTAGAGGTAAGCGCTTAGCCTCAACAACGCTGGCCTCGTGCTTGATCGCGTCCAGCTTCACGCGCCCAACGGCCTTCGCCCTCACCACGCCGTCGAACTCGTAGGCGTTATGCGCCGGCATGTACTCCTCTATAACCCCGAGCTCATCGCCGGGAACCGCGAACCCCTCTTCACCCACAGGGCGCTCAACGCATCACTAAGAAAAAGGTGCCGCTCTGACGACCACCACTCTCACGCGGTGCTCCCTCTTGTGATGGTGCGGCATCGTGGGGGGGAGCCTGACTACGTCCTCAAAGAGCAGTGCAGCTTCAGCCCCCTTCTCGCGGCACTTCTCGAGTACGTAGCGTGCAGTCTCAGCCTTATGCACGCTGTACACCCTCTCGGCCAATCTCAACGCGACCGCCAGAAAGACTACGTCGGCCCCCCTCCCATGCACGCCAAACGGAGGGTTCTGGAGCGCGCAG
Organism: Thermofilaceae archaeon; assembly: GCA_038731975.1. Lineage (NCBI taxonomy): Archaea > Thermoproteati > Thermoproteota > Thermoprotei > Thermofilales > Thermofilaceae > Thermofilaceae archaeon. Next base: position 10,421 of record JAVYQJ010000022.1, read on the forward strand.
CGGGCTCTCCGGGAGAGGGTCAGGAACCTAACGTCGGCGCAAACGGCGTCCACCCGCGCGTCAACGCCCAACCGCCTGGCGGCCTCAATGGCTACCTTCAAGGCCTCGCGGTCCAATTCGACAAGCAGCACGTACTCGGAGCCCATTAGCGCAGCCCCGATCCCGAGCCTACCCGTCCCGGCTCCAAGGTCGATCACGGTCTGGGCGGGGAGATCGTGGAATGAAAATGCTGCCACCCACAGGAGCCGTGAAGCCAAGTGGACTGGGGTCGCGTACTGCTCCAGCTCCAGCTTCGGGCTCGGGTGCGGCGGAACTGTAGAAAGGAGGAGCTCCAGCTCCTTCTTCTTCATCTCGCGCTACTGGATCTTGTACCGGAGTATCGCAGCGATCCCCCCGAAGATGCGCGCGAACTCCTTCCCCTCCCCAGTCTCCGTCGAAACGAGCACAACCTCGCTCCCCCCCTCCTCTGCGAGCTTCGCCAATTCCTCGATAAGAGACACCCTCTCCAGCTCCTCGACGTTCGGGGAGCCGCACTTCCTGCAGGATACGCTGGCCGAGGCGTCCACGGTCACGCGTTCCTCGAAATTGCAGACCTTGCACCTGTAGCTGACGACTTCCTTGCTCAAGCTCTCCGAGAGTAGGAGCGTCTTCACGGCTTTCTGCTCGAGAGCCCTTCTTACCTCCTGCTCGCCGTAGACCGCCATCCCCGTGTCTCGGGAGACGTTGTAGAGCAGCTCGTTCACCGCCTCCCTCTCTCTGATGTACTGGACGTCTCTGAGTAGCTCCTCTGCCCGGTTCACCAGCTCGTAGATGCCCGCCTCCCCGCTGTATCCGATGTCGAAGACGCCCAGTACCTTCTCCTTCAGCTGGTAGTGGAGGTAGTCGCCCTTCAGGAACTCCTCCTTCGCCGGCCCTGGGCCACCCACGATGATGCCCTTCAAGTCGGGGATCTCGAGGAAAATCTTGTTGGCGTACTCGCCCACCCTCTTGTAGAACTCGTGGGTGAGCTGCTCGATAATCCTCTCGAACCTCCTGGCTGACTGCCCACCAGCCCTGTGCTTCCTGGGTATACCCGATTCGATCTCCTTCACTACTTCAAGGCTCTTGCCGCGCAATATCCCGAAGGCTGCTTCGCCGGAGTCCACCGCTATCAAGCCGTAGGCTCCTTTCACCGCCACCATGTCCTCCAGGATCTCCGTGTAGAACCTCGAATCGCACCGGTAGAGCCACACCTTCAGCCTTTGGGGGGGCTCGATCACGTGAACCTCCAGCTTCTCGTCTCCCGGCACGTCGCCCGCGACGTACCCGGCGAAGATCACGAGACCGTTGGGTGGTGTTGTTTTGAAGAGCTTCAGCCTCTGCATCACGGCCGTTAGGGCGTCGAGGACGTGGTGCCTCGTTGTGCGATCCTTGATGTTGGACGCGGCTGAGTACTCGCTCCTTAGAACCTCGGCCACCTCGCTGATCGGCCTACCCGCTGGAATGTACAGTGAGATCAGCTCCGTCCCCCTCCCCTCCTTCTTCTTCAGCTCGCGCAGGAACTCCTGCAGCCTTAGCCTCTCCACTTCCGACATGGGATGCAAGCCTACCGGTGCAGTCGCATTATAAGATTATCCGCGTGGCGTATTCTTACGAGGGCTACTCGAAAGTGACGGAGCAGGGCACTATCAACTTAAAGCCGAGGGCGCAGGTATGACCCAGCTTTATGCTGGCGATCGGCAAAGTGGTTAAAGTTACCCGCGATGGCAAGCTCGTCGTGAAGGCGGAAGCCCTACCAAAGCTGGGGGCGCAGGTGTATGACTCCTCAGCCAACGTGGTCGGTTTCGTGTACGACATCATAGGCCCCGTTTCCTCTCCCTATGTCGTCGTGAAAGTGACGTCTCCTAGGTTGCGGGAGCCCAGCTACCTGCTCAACCGCTTGCTCTACGCTACCGAAGTATCGAAAAGGAGGGGTGGGGGTTGATGAAGTGCCCTAATTGCGGCTCGGAGAAGGTGATCCTCGACCAGTACCACGGGGAGGTCAAGTGCAGCGACTGCGGCTTCGTCGTCGAGGAAATTGTTGACACGGGGCAGGAGTGGAGAGCTTACGATGGGGAGCAGCTGGTCGCTAGGGCGAGAGCCGAACCCGTGAAGACGCCCTCGCGCCTGGCCACCGTGATCGGCCGGCCGGTAGCTCTAAGCGCGGAGAGAAGGTTCGAGTTCACCCGCCTTTCATTCATCCAGGATTCTATCTCAGCCGACGAGAGGAGCGTAAGCGCGGGGAAGAGGGAGATCGCGCGGATAGCTGCAGCAGCCCAGCTGCCGCAGCAGGTTAGGGAGGAGGCTCAGAGGCTCTTCATCGTAGCCCACAGGGAGGGCTTGCTCAAGGGGGGGAGCGTCGCTGCTATGGCTGTCGCCTGCCTCGCCCTAGCCTGCAGAGAGTTTGGCCTACCGAGCATCATCCACAAGCTGGTGGAGCTATCGGCCGCGGATCCGCAGAGGGTACGCCGCTGCTACACAGCGCTGCTGGCATGCCTAGGCAAGAGGGTGGTCCTGAAGCCGCCCACCCCCCTAAAGTACGTGCCGATGATAGCCGGAAAGCTAGGCATGAGCACGAAGGTTCAACGCACAGCAGCCGAGATCATCAGAGCGGCCGAGGAGGGCAAGATCATACTCGGTAAACCACCAAGAAGCGTAGCAGCGGCGGCTCTCTACATAGCGGCGCTCATACACGGGGAGAGGGAGCGGGGGAGGCAAGAGATAGCGGCGGCAGCCGGGATTACCGAGACCACTTTGAGGAAGCGCGCGAAGGATCTGATGAGGAAGCTCGATATAACCGTCCAAGTATAACGAGCCAATAAAGAGAAACTTTTTACCTCACCCCTCGCTGGAAAAGGGGAGTGAGGTGTAGATATGCGTAACGAGGCTAGGGAGCTTCGTCTCAGCGAGGGTGGTGGCGAGCAGCTCGAGAGGCGCCTGCTCGAACTGGTCTCAGCCGCCGGAGATGCTGGGATTCTGCAGAGGGATGTATGGCACTTGTTGAACATCGACAGCAGGAAGGGCAGCAGGATTATCAAGAGGCTCGAGAAGATGGGGTTGATCTCCCGCGAAACCGTGGTTCACAAGGGGAGGAGGGTATACCTCCTCAAACCCACCAGGAAGCTTCGCTTCATGCCCAAGCTTCCAGACGAACTGGATGAGATCCCCTGCTTCTACTGCCCCCTACTGACCCTCTGCGGCGACCCCTCCAAGATCCTCAGCTGCGAACGAATGGCGAAGTGGCTCCTCGACTCCAACGTACCGCCAGCCTAGCGATGAAACTATAAGGAGAGTCTCGCGCCCAGCGTGTGAGCCTAATCAGGTGCTTCGTAGCGGTAGACGTAGAGGAGCCGCTTGTAGTCTCCAGGGTGGCTGGGCTGCAGGAGCAGCTGAAGGCCACCGGTGCAAGCATCAAGCTGGTGGAACTGGAGAACCTGCACTTGACTCTAAGGTTTATCGGGGAAGTGCCTCCGGAGACCGTGGAGAGGATCAAAGCGGCCCTGGAGTCGGTAGACTTCGAGCCCTTCACGGTGAGCTTCGCTGGGTTGGGAGCCTTTCCGGACGCGAGGAGGCCTAGGGTCGTGTGGGTGGGGGTGCGGGAGGGCGCGAGGGAGCTGTCCGAGCTCAGCTCTAAGGTGAACGCTGCTCTCTCGAAGCTCAAGCTGCCGAGGCCTGAGGAGGAGTTCACGCCGCACTTGACGATAGCCCGGGTCAAGGGGGGTGTCGGAAGCCTCCCCCGGATGCTGCAGGAGGCCTCCCACGTTGAGGTCGGCTCCATGCTCGTGGACAGGTTCAGGCTGAAGAGGAGCACTCTCACCTCGCGAGGGCCGATCTACCAGACGCTCTACGAGCGGGCGGCGAGGAGATGAACGAGTTCGAGGCTGTTCTAGCGGAAGTCCTAAGGAGGGTCACGCCTTCGCCGGAGGAAAGGGCGCGAGTAGGCGCTGTAGTAGAAAACGTGGTTGAGGGGCTCCGCAAAGCTGTAGCCGAGCTGGCCCTAAGGGCCGAGGTCGAAGTTGAAGGCTCGTACGCTAAAGACACGTGGCTGTCGGGCGACGTCGACGTAGACATCTTCCTCCTCTTTGACACGAGCGTCAGCCTCGAGGAGCTAAGGGCGGGCGGCCTAGCTGCGGCCAGGATGGCGGCGCAGCTCGTTGGAGCCAAATGCGTCGAAAGGTTCGCCTCCCACCCCTACCTAACCCTACTGCTGGACGCGTGCAGCATCGATGTTGTCCCAGCCTATCGGGTTCCAAACCCCAGCCAGATAAGGTCTCCAGTCGATAGAACGCCCTTCCACACCTCCTATGTGAGGAGGAAGCTCAACGAGAAGCCGGAGTTGAGGAGGGATGTGAGGATCCTGAAGCGCTTTGCGAAAGGCATTGGCGTCTACGGCGCAGAAGTGAAGGTTGAGGGATTCTCCGGCTACCTTCTTGAACTCCTCGTGATCCATTACGGCTCCTTCCTGGACCTCATAAGGTCGGCTGCCAGGTGGAAGCCTTACAAGGTAATCATCGATATCGAGGGCCGCTACCCCGACAAGCGAAGCATACTCGAGCGGTTCAAGGACCCCCTGGTCGTCGTCGACCCCGTCGACCCGGGCAGGAACGTGGCCAGCCCCGTCTCGTTGGAGAGCCTAAGCAGGTTCATTGCCGCTGCCCGCGCCTTCCTTAGGAAGCCTTCAATCCGCTTCTTCTACCCCGCGATACCCGAACCGAGGCAGCTCGAGGCTCTACTCGAGGGGAGGGCGGTTGCCGCGGTGAAGCTGAGGGTTCCGGCTTTACCAGAGGATATCCTCTGGGGGCAGGTGAAGAGGGCCTTGAGAGCTCTACGGAGCGGGCTTGAGCGCTTCGACTTCCACGTCATTGGAGCCTCGGCATGGGCCGAGGGTGAGGAGGTGGTGCTCCTCTTTGAACTGGAGACGCTGGAGCTTCCTCCGCTTGAGAGGCACGAGGGTCCACCCGTATACTCCGACCACGACGAGCGCTTCATTTCAGCGTACGCTGCCGGCAGCTGCGTAGCCGGCCCCTACATCGAAGGTGACAGGTGGGTCGTCATCAGGCCAAGGAAGGTGCGGAACGCACGCGAAGCGCTGACCAAGCTGCTCTCCACGTACAACATCGGTGAACACTTGACGGAGTGCGCGAAGAGCGGGTTCCAGATCCTCACAGGCGGGGAGGTGGTCAAAGCGAGTACCCTTGATAGCTACAGGGTCCACCTCTACGAGTGGCTCACCAGAAAGGAGCGATGGATGCTGGAAGCGGAGTGAGAAAAGCGTGCTGCTACTGCTTGGCGCAATGTCGACGGCGGCCTTCAGCCCAGGGGTCTGGCGGTAGCGCCTATCATGATCGTGGGGGCGTTTTCGTTTTTCGCGGGCGGACGCAAAGCACTTTGTTATGCGATTGCCCGGAGTAACGGGTTGAAGTGACCGGAGTCAAGTTGTGGCGGTTGAGCGATCGGCAGTTGTGTGTTCTCACGTACCCAGCCTTCGATAGGGAGAGCGCTGCGAGAAGGCTGGTGGAGTTGAGTTTGCTCGGCGTCGATGAGCTGGCCTTTGAGGGCCCAGTGGAGCTTTGGGGCCTCAGAGTAATCGCGAAGGGGACCGTGGGCATTGTGGTTAAGGGGAGATGGATGGGGGTCAACGTAGCAGTGAAGGTGAGGCGTCTGGACGCGAACAGGCCCTCTCTGCTGGGAGAGGCTGAGAAGCTGCGCTTGGCCAACAAGGTGGGGGTGGGGCCGCGGCTGCTGGCAGCCTCGAGGAACTTCCTGGTGTGGAAGTACATTGAGGGGGCGCTGCTGGAGGATTGGGGTTTGAAAGCGAGCGAGGAAGAGCTGAAGGCCGCGGTGGGGGAGCTGATTAGGCAGGCTCTAGCCCTCGATAAGATCGGCCTCGTCCATCAGGAGCTCTCGAGGCTCGGCGACCACGTGCTCGTAACCCCGGAGCTGGGAGTAGTCATATTCGACTTCGAGACCGCTAGCCTGGTTAGCGGGAGGAGCAACGTGACGCAGGTCATCCAGGGCCTGATGCTTCGGAACACAGCCTTCGCGAAGCGGGTCAGAGAGGTGTTCGGCGTTTCGAAGGAGGAGGTGCTCAGGATCGTGAGGGAGTACAAGGTGACGAGGCGATCTGAAGCTCTGGAGCCTCTGCTAGGCGATCGGCTGGCCGGCAACCTCTAGAGGTGGGGGAGCGAGCGCCTTGCCGCCGGCGAGGAGCGTCAGGAGGTGGAGGGCTTTCCTCCTTGAGAGGATCTTGTTGTTGTTCCCGCAGTAGGGCGAGTAAATGCACTTTGGGCACCCATCCTCGCAAGTGCAAGAGGAGATTATGCGGAGAGCCCTCGACAGTGCCTCCTCAAGCCGGTGGAAGAGCAGCTTGCTGCAGCCCGAGCCGCCCGGGTAACTGTCATAGATGAAGATGTGGCCGGTCGGGTAGCTGATGCCACCCATGTCCGTCATCGAGGCTCCGACAACCGTCTGTCCGGCCGAGATGGTTACGTGCTCTATCGCGTGGAAGGCTTCCGCATTCCCCGTCAGGCTCCACTCGGGGTTCGGCGGGAGGCGGAGCAGAATACCCCTGGTCGGGAACTCGTAGCTGTACTCCTCGCTGAGTAAGGCCTCTCTCACTGTGGCGCCGCTCTCCGCCTCCTTCA
>JAVYQJ010000023.1 GCA_038731975.1 Thermofilaceae archaeon
GTTTCGAGCGCGGAGCGCGGATGCTCTTCTCCTTCCCTAAAATCCAGGTGCTTTTACCTATGATAGCTGCACTATTCGCCGTAGCCCTTTACATCCGCTGCAGCATCGTTTACCTGATTCATGTGACAGCGCTTCTCCCGCTGCTACTGAAGCTGTCAGCGCCACGCTTGATAACTGCGAAGCGCGCGCTCGGGTTAACACCCTTCTTCATTGCATGGGGCATTCTGGTCACGCTTCTGCGCGGCTATAGCCCCCTGCTAATCACGCCTCCCTCGCTGCTGATTTCAACTGCTACACGCTTCGTATCCAATAAGCGCAGCTGGCCTCTCTTAATGCTCACCCTTCCCTTGGCGCTGATTCTCCTGGAGGGTGGCGGCGCAGTAGCAGCGACAATCCACATCGTGCTTTCAACGACAATTCTGTTATTAATCGAGAAATTCGTTCGCACGCTAGAGCGGGAACTTCGGGATTTCGGAGGCCTCGAAGTTTTAATGGCGTACCTCAATTACGCGTTAGGAGGATCGACGGAGCAGCTCGCAGGCCTCCTTACCAGGATTTCCGTCGAGAAACGCGTTCCCGTGTACGCACTCGATCTCTTAGACGATAATGGCGTATGGGGTATCGTAGTCGTGTCGCACGTACACCCGGGACCTTTCCGAAACTTTGGCAGCAGCCTTTTACCACGATTGTTCATCGAGGAAGCACAGCGGGCTGGAATCTTCTGCATGGTACTTCACGGTGCATCAACGCACTCCGAGGACCTAGCGAGGGGGGAGGATGCCATAACACTGGTGAAGCGGGTTCTCGCAGGTTCCGGCGAGACACTCTGCACGGGATCCTCCCTGGGAGTCGCTGAGCGAAGTAACGGCACCCACCGCGCAGTAGCGCTGAGTCTCGAGGAGGGCTGGTCACTGGTAATAGTCGAGAGGGTTGACGGGGGAATGGAAGATGTCCCATTAAGCCTGATGAATGCCATTGGTCCCAAAGTGATACTGGTGGATGCGCACAACAGTTACGAGCAGGTGCGCCCGAGCCCTACACTCGAGCATCCGTTGGGGGCTTCACTCCTGCAATGCGCGGCATCCGCAGTCTCTTCCGCCAGAGAACATGTAACGAGTGGTTGGGTCATCGCCGCAGCACAAAAGCCAGGGCACCTCGGCTCCGAGTTGGGGGGAGCCGGCATAGCCATGCTTCAACTGTCGAGTGAAAGCGGACCAAACCTACTCATCGTATCCTTCGATGCGAACAACATGGTGCGCTCGGTGAGAGACGACCTCTACGATAAACTGCGCGAGCCGAATACAATCGTAATTTTTGCGACAACAGATACGCATGAATTAACGGGTATGAAACCTGGATCCACGTATGATCCACTAGGAGCTAAGCAAGATGCTGATACGTACATTCGTGTTATTAACGAACTCGCCATTGATCGTATGCCGCGAAAACCATTCCGTTACAGATTACGCGTTTTTGAATTCCCGTCGAAGTACTTGGATCTCGATAAACTGCAGAGAATGAGCAAGGTAGTTGAGACGATGCTCGGTAGAGCAATGGCAATCTTTACATTCTGCTTTGCTACTTTCTTTATTCCATTCATACTTCACTAGGAGAATTGGGCAACCGTGATCCCCCTCTTCTTCCACTGGAGCAACTCCACTACATCGTACTGCACTGTAAGAGAAAAGTGAGTAGAGCAGACTATCAAAAGCACTACACGTTGCAGGTGCTCCACTGGAAGAAGAGGGGTGAGTGCTGTTATGCTGGAAGCTTCTGCTTTCTACGAACATAACAGCAGAAAGCGGTCAGAATAATGCGCAACCTAACCCCTCAACTTCTAGTGGAACTAGAAAAAGAGGGAGCATTTTAATGTATTTTGCATTATTCCGGTTTATACTACTCTTTCCCGATATATTGTTGGAAATTTGAAATTGATATGTAAAAAGAGTAGAAATACTGTTTATGCTGCGATGGTCGAAGGTGTAAAATAAACGCCTCTCTTTTATGCGCGCTGACGTAGGATCTTCGTAGATGGCGCCGAAAGTCAAGATCGAGGAGACACTACCCTCCGGTGAGAGGATAACGATTACTCTTGAGGGTAAGGAGGTTTCCAAGACTCGAGTCTTACAGATAATGGAGATGCTCAGCATAATGAGCGGTGGAGGGGTTAGCGAGGAGGCGGCGGATGAAGAAAGCGTGAGCATGAAGGAAAGAGTTTGGAGAATCATACTGGAGCGGTTTGGGGACGGCGCTTGGTTCACACTGAGGGAGCTGCACAGCATTCTAGCTGAAGAAGAGCCAGAGATGAAGATTACGACCTTGGCGTCCTATTTGGCAAAATTTGTTTCGGAGGGGCGACTGATGAAGAAGGGTCAGAAACCGTCGACACTGTACAGGGTTAGGATGGCCGCTGCCAGAGCTAAAGGTTAGGTGCGCGGTAGTCCAGCGAAGAACCGCATTATGTCGCTCCTGGTCACTATGCCGGCAAGGTTCCCCCCCTCAGTGACGAGGACTGCCGGGAATTCGCCGCGTAGAATCTTGATCACGCTGCTCAGCTTCGCGTTTTTCGGCACGATTGGTAGCGGCTCAGACATCACGTCCATAGCTTTCAGCGTGAGAGCCTTCTCGCGATGTTTAAGGAAGGCCTCGACTACGTCGCGCTCGTGAACTGTTCCTACAACGCTTCCGGCTCTATCGAGCACGGGGACCTGAGAGATACCATTGACCCACATGAGCTCGACGATCCGATCCAGCTTCTCGTCAATGTACACGTAGATGACCGGTGAGTGCATCACCCTGTCGACTGTTACCTCCTCCTCGAGGTACTCCTTCAAAGCATTGTAGATCTTCATCAACGTTGATAGACGCGGATTTACCGTACCAGCTTCTAATCTGGCAATAAGTGATTGGCTTACTCCAGCCTTCTTAGCTAGCTCAGCTTGGGTCAAACCGATGCGCTTCCTCAAAGTCTTGAGCTCCTCAGGCGTAATCAGCTCCACGATATAGTATTCGTATATGCACATATAAAAATTCAATCGGGTGCGCATTATTACATTTACACATTAAATCACTATACAATGCAGCTATCTGTGGGATGGTGGGAGAAGGTACACGATAACGGAAGGTGAGGTGTGGTGGGGCCGCCGGGACTTGAACCCGGGTCCCTCCGCGGCGCTTCGCCTACGCGGGCTCCTGGAACGCGAGCTCCCAAGCCGCGCATCCTACCAAGCTGGACTACGGCCCCTGAGCGAGTCGCGAACCCCGAGGTTTAAGCGTTGCGCTTCTAACCCCCTCCCTCTGCACAGCTGCACCCAAACCGTTTTCCGCGGCTTGAGCTGGTCGAGCAAGAAAGGGTAAGACAAAAGAGTAAGGCGTTTCAGCTTCCTCTCACTCGGCTGTCGCGGCTACGTACGCCCTCAACCAGCCCTCTCTCAGCTGGACTAGAACTGCTCATCCCCTCCCCCTCTGGGTTGAAAGAGATGCCCCTGGTTTGAACCCCATCATCCTGAACGCTTGTAGCGCCCCGGCCGGGCTGCTTAGCCGCAAGATTACCCTAAACTCCTTTCCGCAGCCCCCTTAGCATCACGAAGAAGGCTAAGGAGCGGACCCCTCGAGGAAAACCATGAAGGGGGAGATGTGCACCCGGCACGGAACTACTTGAACGCTAGCGTTTCGCCTTCGTGTGGAAAGTAGGTCTGTACGCCAAATTGCCGCTCGACGTAATCGATAAACTTGCGTCCAACTCTATCCTCGCTGTGGACGAGAACTAGGGACGCACCCGGCTTCATGTGCTTAACTGCGCTTAAAAGCTCTCGCCTCCCGCAGTGGGAGGAGAAATCGTACCACTCAATTCTCGCCGCGATGCTCTTATGAAACGTATCTAGCTGAAGAACTCCCTCTTCGAGCAGTTTGCGTGCGGGTGTGTCCCTCATGATGTAGCTGACGAAGAAGACCGCATTGCGCGGATCTTCAAGCATCTCCTTAGCGTAGTGCACGGAGGCACCGCCCTTTAGCATCGCTGCGGGGGAGATTATTACCGAAGTTTTCTCCAGTGCCCTCCTTCTGTCTTCCCAACCATTGACGTGAATGGCCCTTTGTACGGCGCTTTTGAAGAGCGTGGGGTCCCTCAGCTGATCGAGGTTTTCGAGGAGCACTGTGTTCACCCTTCTGGCCATGCCGTCTATGTAGACAGGGTAGCGCACGTTGTGCTTCGCAAGCACGCATAGGATCTCTTGGGCTCTACCGACCGCGAAGGTGGGTATCAGTACGCTGCCTCCGGAATCCAGGACCTCGAGGAGGTCCTGGACGAAGGTTCTTTCGACGGTATCGCGATCCGGATGGTCGAAGGCTGCGTACGTGCCCTCCATCACTACGATGTCGGCATCCTCGAACACCCTCGGGCTTGCACCCTTTAGCAGACAGGTGTCAACAGTGTTAAAGTCTCCGGTGTAGAGCAGTTTGCGGCCCTCCATCTCGATTTCGACCATCAAGCTACCTGGAATGTGACCAGCGTTCCAGAATCTGATTAAAACCCCCTTCTCTTCCACTTCAGCTCCGGGCTCAACGAGGGTAGCTGAGCGAACCATGGTATCGAGTTGCGGAGTCTCGTAGGGCACGTAGTACTTAGAGAGCTTCATGAAATCGCTGATTAGAATCTCAGATAGATCTAGGGTTGTGCGGGTAGCGTATAGCTTTGGGCGTACGGAGATGTACAGGATAGGTACAGCACCGCTGTGGTCCAGGTGGGCGTGCGTTATCACGACCATGTCCAAGTCTGCGGGGCGCACGTGCTGGGGGAACTCCGGTTCGGGTCCGCTTATGTCTACGCCGTAGTCGAGTAGGATCCTGGTACCGCCGCCCTCTACGAGTATAGCGGTCTTCCCAACCCTCCGTCCGCCGCCAAGTATCCTTACCTTTAGCATGTCCGAGCAGCATGATTAGGAGCTTTTTAAAGCTAAGTTCCTTGCTGAAAAACGGTGGTCGCAGGTTAGCTTTCGAGGCAGGACTGGTAGTGCCGTGGAGCTCAGGTGGTGGGTGGATACGGCCATAAAAACAGTTGGGGTAACGGGGGTGCAGGGACGGGCTTTAATCCAAGAGACTCCCTAGTACGTGATAGATGGCGGTAAGCTGTTGGGCTCTGGAGGTACAAACCGGGCTCCAGAACTCTAGGGGTAATTCTCGTAATTTTCGTAGCTGAACGTGTTCGATAACCACAGGATACACACTTGTATCCCTTGTTTCGACCAGCAGACTTCAAGCGCTTGCCACAGACTGGGCATCCCGGGTTCTCCTCTGAAACAAGGGGAGCTGCATGAAGAACCCTGATACACTCGACGTTTAACGTCAAACCTTTTGAGCGAGGCATGAACCCGCCGCAGACCTCAACAATGTCACCATCCTTGAGAAGGCGCGCAACCTTCGTGAGGAAGCCGGTCTCTCTGTAGACAGCGCAGATGGTGCGTCCCGTATCATCGCTCAGGGCAAATACGGTATGGCCACCCGGTAAGGTCTTCGCTTCTCCTGAGACACGACCTCTGACTGTAGCGGAGTCGTAGGGTCTTGCGTGCGCGATCGATTTGCGCTGTGCAAGGTGCTCTCCGGTGGACTGGTTAGTCTTATATATGAGCGCCAGTTGAGCGCTCCACTTCTCCGCCAGCCTGGGAGCGATAGAGGAAAGTACTAGTGGTGTAAAGGAGCGTATCCCAGCTATTACGGGATCAGGGCCTCGGGGGGTGGCTAGTACCCTACCCGAGGAGTAGTCAACGTTCGAGTAGGTGAGGGGCCGTAGCAGTCTATCGAGCTCTACAACGTCTTGCTCTACACTCTTACAGCGCCAGCGTGATGTAAGCGGCCTGTATAGGATTAACTCGTAACTGTAGTAGCTCATGCCGAAGGCTCCTATGCTCGCAGCCGCACCGATAATGCCCCTGCCCTTAGCGTTACCAATCACTCTTGCCCCTATCTTCTCGAGGACCTTTCTGACAGTTTGGGAGGGGATTAGTTCTGAAAGGGCGCGCGAATAGACTTCCTTTAAGGTCCCGACGGGGCCCTCGAGCAGCACAGCCGTTGGGTCAGTTTTGCCGTGCCTATGCGCGAATCTATCCAGGTACTCCTCAACGATCTCCGCGGCTTTGTCGAACTCGGTCGACGTCGTAAGGTGGATCGATACGGCACCGTTGCCGCGCGTCTTAAAGGGTACGTTCGGGTTAAGCCTGACGAGATACGGGAAATCTATGAACTCGTAACCGCGTTTTACAAATTCAGCTACGAGGAGGGCGCCGAGGTATGTTGTACACATTCCCCAAGGGCTGTCGGTGTCATCGATACCTATGTGCAGCTCGGTTGGCACCTTTCGAAGCCCTCCACCGCGACTATGGTTAGCGTGTGTCGGACTTTCTCGATGCGTCTCAACTTATTCGTTACTACTTCTCCCAGAAGCTCTTGCCGATCAACCTTGACCTTGGCGACGACGTCGTATATGCCGAAGACGATGTAAGCTTCAACCACCTCTGGAATTTCCCTGAGCTTCTCCAGCACCTCCCTTTCGGTACCGACTTCAGTATTAATCAAAACGTAAGCTACCGGCACAATTATCCTGCTAAAACCCAGCTATATTAACTCTATCAATGGCGGGGTCGTCAGCCGGCCATAGCCCGCCTTCTGTTTTAGCGGGATCCATCTTTGGCCCGCCCGGGTCTCGGTGCAGGGCTTCATAGACCCCATACGGCCCTTCAAACCGCGGGTCGGCCGTTTCAACCTCCCCCCACATTCATCAGCAGGGAAACCCCCGTTGCCGGGGGCTTACTGCCTCATCTTCATCAGAGTGGGGAGGGTGACGTTTCTGTGCCGTTGCCTGGGGATTCCCCCCACCGCTTTGCAGCGGCGCGGTCCTGCAGGCTCGGCGGAGCTTCCTCAGACCCCTCTGCGGGGTCCGACGCCCGCTCACCGGCTGACGACCGAATTTCTAGCTCTTTATGGAGTGATAAACCTATCGGTGGAAAGCAAGACCCTCGTACCATCGGAAGCGCTTTCAAAAAGCTGTAGCTTCATGGTATGAGAAGCTCATCATGATCAAGTATGCGTAGAGCTGGGGATGTAAATGCTTAAAAGCCCGAAATACCTTATTTCCCGCCCGGCGGGGTAAGCCCTGGGGGGCTGCCCCTCCCCCGAGCCGCAAACGGGGCATACGGCGGGGGGCGTCAACTCCGAGGAGTGGTGCGTGCGTCACGCCGTCGGCTGCGCCCTAACCAGCGATGAGCACCGGTCCCCGCGGACGGTGTCTGGTGGTAGGCTCCTCGGAGGGGGAGCTGAACCACGAACCGCCGAACCGGGTTAGGCCCGGAAGGGAGCGGCCCTAAGGCGGGGGCACCGTGTTGCGGGGGGTGCCGGTGTAAGCTGGAAGGTGCAGAGGCGGCGTGATGGCACGTGCTTCCTCGGGGGATGCCGCCGGGCGCTATTCGTTGAGACCGCTTATGAGGCAGGGACAGAGTGGAGGGAAGAAAAGTAAGAAAGAAGAAATAGAATTTTAATTTGACAAAAAAAGATTGTTATTCCTTAATCAAATTCGGTTTCTTTTTCCTCTTTCTTCTCTTCCTTTTTCTCCTTCTCTTTCTCTTCGAGTTTGGAGGCGGCGATGATATCGTCGATCCTGAGTATCATTATGGCTGCTTCGGTCGCCGCCTTAATTGCTTGCAGCTTGACGGAGAGAGGCTCTACAACCCCGAGGGACCACATATCGGCAACCTTGCCCTCGAAGACGTCGACTCCGTACTTCCAGCCGTCCGGTTTTTCATGGGCTGCGCGCAGCTCGGCGAGTATGTCGATGGGATCTAGACCCGAGTTCTCGGCGAGTGTCCTCGGGATTGACTCGAGAGCGTTCGCGAACGCCTCGATCGCGAGCTGCTCTCTACCCCCAACTTTGGATGCGTAGATCCTCAGCTCCTTGGCTAACTCTGCTTCAGGGGCTCCGCCCCCCGGCAGGATGTAGGGTTCCTCAATCACGTCTGAGACAACGCTAAGGGCGTCGACCAAGTTTCTTTCGGCCTCGTCTACGGCCCTCTCGAGGCCGCCCCTGACTAGGATGCTGACGGCTTTGGGGTTGGGGCAGCCTTCGACGAATACCATCTTCTCGTCAGCCACCTTCCTCTCCTCAACCAGCTCCGCATAGCCCAGCACGTCGGGGCTGAGCTCCTCAATCTTGGTCACGATTTTGCCTCCGGTGGCTCGCGCCAGCTTCTCCATATCGCTCTTCTTCACCCTCCTAACCGCTAGGATGCCAGCCTTCGCCAAGTAGTACTGAGCCAGATCGTCAATACCCTTCTGGCAAATCACCACATTCGCACCAGCAGCCTTAATCTTCTCCACCATGTCTCTTAATAGCCTGGCCTCCTCATCGAGGAACATCTTCATCTGCTCTGGACTGTTGATCCTGATCTCGGCGTCAATCTCCGTCTTCTCCACTTCGAGTGGAGCGTCGATCAAAGCGATCCTAGCCTTCTCAATCCTTTTCGGCATGTCGGGGTGCACGACCTCCTTGTCTATGATGACCCCGTAGACAAGCTGGGTATCAAGGAATGATCCACCCTTTTTCTTAATTAACTGTATGTGGTCGATGTCAGCGACGATCTTCTCGTCGCGTTTCTCCGCTATCTGCTTCACTGCCTTAACTGCGATTTCCGCTAGGTAATCCCTGAACGCTGCTACGGCTTTGCCCCTCATCGAAGTCATCGCCACTTTCTTCAGTGTTTCGTCGTCATTGATGTCGACCTTAACAGCGATCCTTCTTAGCACCTCGCTGGCCTTCTCGAGCGCCTTCTTGTAGCCAGCCACGATAACGGTCGGATGTATGTTCTTCTCTAGCAGCTTTTCAGCCTCCTTGATTAACTCGCCAGTAATTATAACCGTTGTAGTCGTTCCGTCGCCCACCTCGTCGTCTTGGGCTTTCGCAATTTCGACCAGCAATTTCGCGACAGGGTGCTGAACGTCCATTTCGTCGAGGACTGTTGCTCCGTCGTTCGTAATCGTGATATCGCCCAGGCTATCGATCAGCATCTTGTCCATTCCCCTCGGGCCTAAAGTCGTCTTGACGGTTTCCGCGATAGCCTTCGCAACCATGAAGTTCAGCATCATTGCTTCGCGCCCTGTTCTTCGCGAGGTTCCTTCTTTCAGGACAAGTACTGGTACACCACCGATCTGTGCTAACTGTGCAGTTTGAGCCGCCATAGTTCCTCGGCGGGTGGGTTTATCATTTCTATATATACATTTTGCTACATTTTGTCGAAAACTTGTCGACATTTAGTTTAATGGCTTAAGAGAGGGAATCCTCTCCTAGAAAACCCTGCACCCTGGAAAGCACAACCTTTAGCGCTATATCAATGTCCTCCGCTTTGACTGTGTGCCTGTTAGCGTGGCGCGCCATGTCAACCGAAACGCGTGCAATTTCCCTTGCAAATTTCTCAACGATTCCACGGAGCCTCATAGCGGCGTCTTCACTGACCCTGTACCCTCCTTCTTGGTGAATTATCCTCTCGATGGGTGCCAGTGGAATTTCGTAGGATCCCTTGCCTCTCCTACCCACAAGGCAGCGTAGTATTGACCCATGAAAAACCTTACGTGAGGTAAGCGCTTACCACCCCCAATTTTCGATGTCTGGCTCGTTAAACAACCAGAGGCTAGCTCTACTGCTCTTCAAGGCTGCAAAGATGAATCATCTAGGGTGGTTGCTGTAACGCAATGCTTATAATCGCTTTGCCGGTGAGGGGATCGCAAAGCTTAGCAGCTGCGGTGTTCAGATGCTAGGAGAAGATCCAGCGCTTCTGAGGGCGAAGCTCGAGGACCTAAAGAGTAGGTTGAAATCCCTAGAAAAGGAGATAGAAGAGTTAAGAAATAATAGAGATTCCTTGAATGAAGAAGTGAAGAATATATCTGTATCAATAAGGCAATTAACTGTAGAGTATAGAAGCTTAAAAGAGGAGTACCTGAAGCTCAAGAGTTTAAAGGATGAGATCTTCAACGAGGTGCAGAAGCTAAAAAGCGAGCGGAGTCAATTAAGGGAGGATGTAGCTGCGCTAAGCGGTGAACTGAGCATATTGATGAATGAGGTGAAAAATCTTCGCGAAATAATGGGTCGAAGGAGGGCCGACGTTTTCGAGCTTAGAGAGAGGTTAGAGAAGCTTGAGTGGGAGTACCAGACGCGGCCTCTAGAGCCCGAGGAAGAGAAGAGCTTCGTTGAAAGGATCCGTGACACAGAGACCCTGCTCAGAGCTGCAGAAAGGTATAACGAGTGCCTAAACCGTATACGCAGTCTAAGGACGTTGGTATCGGAGAAGAGGAAGCGGATAAACGAATTAAATTCTAGAATCAAAGAGTTGTCGCAAAAGTATCTTGAAGTTAAGACAAAGTTTACAGAGGTAAGAAGTAAAGCGAATGAAGTGCGATCTAAGTTAAGCGAATTGATAGAAAAGAAGGAAGCATTAAGAAGGAAAGCTGACGAATATCATAACAAATTACACGAGAAATTCGACGAACTGAAGAAGGTTAAGGAGGACATCGAGAGGACGGCCATACTGCTAAAGGCGGCTGAGCTATCGCAAGTACTAAGCCGCAGGCGTATGGAGTTGTACGAGCATGCTTTGAAGATACTTGAGAAGTATAAGCAAGGTGAAAGACTTACGCTCGATGAATTTAAGTTGCTCATGGAATTCGGCTTGCTTGAACATGCTGCGACTTCAGGTGGCTCTTGACCTTACGGATCTAGAAAAAGCCTTATCGGTGGCTTCGAGAGTAGCTGAAGCATGCGATCACAAGTTGATCCTACTGGAAGCGGGAACACCGTTGATTAAAGCCTTCGGGATGACGGCTGTTCGGCGGTTAGCTGAGGAGTTCAGCGATATACCAGTGGTGGCCGATATGAAGATCGCGGATGTGGGCGACCTGGAGGCTGAGCTGGCAATATCGAGTGGGGCTAGCTACGTCACGGTTCTGGCGCAGGCCAGCGACGAAACGATAGCCTCCGCTGTGGAGGCAGCTCACCGGCTTGGAGGTAAGGTAATTGTGGACTTGATGGCTGTGCTGAAGGATCCAATCTCTCGAACGGTCGATCTGCTCAGGATGGGTATTGATGCTGTGTGCTATCACGTGCCGATAGACGTTCAAAGAGCGCGGGGGGTTGGAGCCGGGAGCTCCATTGGTGTAGTAAGGGTGCTTAAAGCAGTCGGGGTTGGGGAAGTCGGAGTGGCTGGAGGCATTACACCTGAGACTGCGAAAGCGTTAGTCAAAGCCGGCGCTGATGTGCTGGTAGTGGGAAGGTACGTGTATTCTTCTACAGACCCGGGACAGGCTGCCCAGAGTATTCTGGCTAGTTGTACTACCAATCGTTAGCTAGTTCTTATTCTCTCGCCATGCTCAACTATCCTACTCTCTATATCCTCTAAGAACATTTGGAGGGCCTTTAGTCTACTTTCAAGTTTATTTTTAATTTCAATGAGTTTCTCTTTATCACTTTTCTTCTCCTCCTCGCTCGCAATGCCTAACATTATTTCTACATCTATTTTCTCTAGATCCTCGTTGACGGCTCTCAATAAGCTACTCACCTTGGAGATTCTCTCGAGGAGTTTCACCTTAATCTTCTCCCACCCTTCCATTACTCGCTTCACTCTGTTCGAGTAGTCGCTCCAGAGGTTATCCAATTCGTCTAGCTCCCTTTCAAGCTCGCGCCGTGCCTCAAGCTCGGAAGGCAAAAGCGCGTCCTCGCTCATAGTGCTTCACCGGATATCTGCTCGAGACGTTTAATCCTCTCCTCGAGCTCCCTCTTCATACGCTCGTAGACTTCGCGGCTAACCTTCCCCTCTTTGAATAACTGCTCGAGTTTCATCAGGCCTAGACGGAGCTTCCCTATCTCCGGCTTGGCTTCGGAGACTTTCACACGCTGAATGTGGGGTGTGACGAGGCGCTCAGCGTTCTTGAGGGCTATCTCGAGATCCTCCCTTCTTTTCCGGTAGTCGTTCAAATTGGATTCCACCTCTCTCTTAAGCTCCTCATAGGCTGCTGGCGATATCCTCCCCGCGTCCAGGAGCGATTTGAGGTTGCTGAGCAGCTTCTCGTACATGCTGGCTACCTCGCTCAACGCTCGAACCGCATGAGTGCCGGTCATGCTTACTTCCTCCCACATCTTGACCAACCTGCGGGCTCCCTCTTCATAGGAGGCCCATTTTTCGTTCAATTGTACTGCTAGAGCCTCGACAGTCCTCAGTTCCTCGATAACCTTTTCCTCAAGCTCTTCAGCGCCCTTCTCAGCCAACGGACGCTCAAGGGCTTGCGTTTCAGCACGAGTTGGTACTTCCTCCGGCGGGAGAGGACGTTCGACAGGAGGGTGCATAACGGCTGCTGGCCCTGCTCTAATCGTTGCTCGTTCGGCGTAGAATTGGCATTCCCTATAGTTAGCTAGGCAGGGCATTAAACCGGGGTCTACTCGACCCCCCAGCACTTCACACACAAACCTGCCTTCGCGATCCCTGAACAAGTACGGGCATACACTGCTCAATTCGGCTCGGCAAATTAGCCTAAGATCGCTTTTAGCTTTAACGTTGCGAAAGCTTCAGCTCGACGCTGGGCTTAACTCTCTTCGGCCAGGAAATACCTTTTACTCCTACGCTCACACTGAAGCATGTGAAACGAGTAATAACACTGAAAGACGCGTTGCGAGACTTCCTAAGGGACTCTGGATTGAGCCTGTCAGACCTACTTTCAGTAATGGATGAGGATCCTCGCGGGATAATCGAATCTCTACTCAGGAGGGTCGATATCAGCGAGGAGGAAGCCGCACAACTAGAGCGGCGGTACTCGCCACGGCAATTAAACCTCTTGATACTTGTTCTCCACATTTTCTACTATAGCAACCCGAGCGGCTACTATAAGGGCTACTTAATATACCCACCGAGGGATCTTGTGGTAGGAACTACAGGAAAAATCACGCGAGAGGGGTTGTATCTGATATTAAGAAGCTTAGGATTAACGCCTGGACTGGGTGCCTGAGTGAGTAGGAGCATGAAGCGTGGCGCCGGGGCCGGGATTCGAACCCGGGAGCCCCTAAAGGGGCACCGGCTCTCCCGACTAATTGGTCTCAAGGCCGGCGCCTTGGTCCACTCGGCCACCCCGGCGCGATTACGATCATTGGTGCTTTTTAAGCTGATCGGAGCGCAGACGGCATTGAACGGGTCTCGTAAAAGGTCTATTAATGAATTAGATAGTTTATAGGCTAAATAAAAAGGGTTATTTTTAACTTCTACTTAATCTCTATTTCAACTCTCACAGTCTTTGGCACGCGGATCCTCATTAATTGCCTCATTGCTCGCTCGTCAGCGTCCATGTCGATCACCCTCTTGTGAATCCTCATTTCCCAATGATCGAAAGTGTGGTAACCCTGACCGCTGGGGGCTTTACGCACAGTGACTAGCAGCCGCTTCGTGGGGAGTGGTATAGGTCCCCGCATTCGAACGCCGGTCTTCTTAGCGATATTCTTTATCTCCTCACAGACAGAGTTAAGGTCTTCGACAGAGGTACTGGAGAGTTTAATGCGTACGATGCGAGGCATCGCGTCTAACCTCGGCTTTACTGCACTTTGGCTGGAACTACGTCGATTACGACGCCAGCGGCTATTGTTCTACCGGAGTCTCTTATTGCAAATCGACCTAGCTGCGGCAGATCGGAGTACTTCTCCACTACGACAGGTTTCAAAGGCTTGAATCTAACGATAGCTGCGTCACCCTGCTTGATGAAAGCGGGGTTCTCTTCCACGGCAGCGCCGGTCCTTGGATCAAGTTTCTTCTCGATGGCCGCGAATCTGACTGGTACAGTTGCTGTGTGGATATGGAGAACCGGTGTGTAGCCAGCGGCGATAGCTGTGGGATGGTAGAGCACGAATATCCTGCCAACAAACTCTTCAGCTACCGTTGGTGGGTTAGTGGGGTGTCCAGCTACATCGCCCCTCTTGAGCTGTGCGCGTTCAACACCTTTAACGTTGAAGCCTATGTTGTCGCCGGGAATCGCCTGATCAATCCTCGTGTGGTGGGTTTCAATGGATTTCACCTCACCCTTCACGTTGGGCGGCATGAAGACCACCACGTCGTTGACCTTAAGGACGCCGGTTTCCACCCTACCCACCGGTACCGTGCCCACTCCCTTGATGGAGTACACGTCCTGAATCGGGATTCTAAGAGGCTTATCGATGGGTCTCGCGGGCTCTTCAAAAGAGTCGAAGGCCTCCAACAGTGTGGGACCGTTATACCACGGTGTTTTATCTTTGTTCAGCTTGGTTATGTTAACACCCTCCCACGCGGAGACGGGGATGAAATGCACCTTGTTTATGTTGTAACCGACCATTCTGAGGAGCCTGCTAACTCCGTTCTTCACTTCCTCGTATCTCTGCTGGCTGTAGTTGACTGTGTCCATCTTGTTGATGGCGACCATTATCTGGTCGACGCCCATTGTCTTGGCCAGGAACGCGTGCTCCCGCGTCTGGCCGCCAGGGCTCATGCCAGCCTCGTACTCGCCCTCCTTAGCGCTGACGACCAGCAACGCGCAATCAGCCTGGCTGGCGCCCGTGACCATGTTTTTAACGAAGTCCCTGTGCCCTGGCGCGTCGATAAGGGTGAAGAAGTATTTATTAGTTTCGAACTTGTAGAAACCTAGGTCGATTGTAATACCCCTTTCCCTCTCTTCCTTCAACCTGTCGAGAACCCAAGCAAACTTGAAAGTCTCTTTACCTAACTTTTTCGCCTCCTCCTCGTACTCTCTAATGGTTCGCTCGTCGACAACACCCAGTTCGTAGAGAAACCTGCCCATCAGCGTTGATTTGCCGTGGTCGATGTGCCCGATAACCACTAAGTTAAGATGAGGCTTCTTCTGTGCGCTTGCAGAGCTCATACTCCCACCTTTGCAGTGAATGCCTTTAACATTCGTTTATAAAGTTTCTCTCGACCGCAGCTGAGTAAGGATCTCTAAGTCAGTTATAGCGTGTAGCTACCCGTGGGACTGTTTTCCGGCTGTGAATGCCTGATGCAAAAGCGACGCGATTCTATCGAGAAGCGCGTTCGCCCAAATGGCGTTTGCGATAAACCAAGCGGAGAATGTAATCTGCGTGTAACCCCACGGTGCAGGGGCGAGTGCGACGACCGGGTCGCCGGTCACCCTCCAAAGCAGTGTGAGGAGAATGGGCCATGCAACAATAGATACGGCCGACGCCTTCATCCTCTCGAGGTCGGCCTCCCTCCTCAACTTATCTATCCTAGCTTGCTCCCTCTGCACGCGTTCGTAAAGCTTCATATCGCGGCTCTGAATAGCCCTTCGCCTTCGCTCCTCCCACGACTTGACTTCAGCCTCTATCTTCTCCAGCTTTGCTCTATTGATGACCAGGCGGCTTACAGCCCTCAACAGTGCGAAGAGAGCATAGATCAGGGCTGTAGCCGCGATCACGGAAAAACTCCCACTAAAGAGTTCGCCCACCTGCACGCACCTCTCAGCCTTCAAAGTTTTTAAAGCTGGAGTAGGGCACCTCGCGATGCCGAGGCCATCGATAAGGAGAAGCAAGTGGAAGCTCGTGCGCACGCCTGGTGGTAGGTTGGCGTTGCACGTAGTCGATAAGAGGCACGACTACCCCAAGTGCGCCCTATGCAAGCGTCCGCTGCATGGCTTCCCCAAGATGACGTCGAGGGAAGAGCGGAGGGGTCATAGGCCCCCCACCCGGATTTACGGCGGCTATCTGTGCCCCACATGCCTGAAGGTTGCGCTGAAATCAGCCGTCGATGCTTTATACACATCAAGGTAGAGTCATGAGGCGCTTAACGGTAGCGGTCAGCGGTAAACCCGGGACCGGCAAGACGACCTATGCCAGGCACATTGCTCAGGTTTTCAACCTGAGGTACGTTTCGAGCGGAGAGCTGTTTAGGCGAATCGCTCAGGAGAGGGGCATCGATTTGGTTGAACTCCACAGGCTGGCTGAGTTGGACGAGAGTATTGATAGGGAGGTTGACGCGCGTGCTCTCAAAGAGGCTGAGCGAGGAGGAGTCGTCGTAGAGGGTCACTTAGCTGCGTGGCTCCTACGCGAACACGCGGACTTGAAGATAGTGCTCGTGGCCCCTTTAGAGGTGAGGGTCGAAAGAGTCGCGAAAAGGGAGGCTAAATCTATCGTTGAGGTCGAGAAGGAGGTGCGAACAAGGGAGTTGAGCAATAGAGCTAGGGCTCTCAAGTATTATGGAGTCGATATAGAGGATCTTTCAATAGCAGATATCGTGATCAATACAGCAGCTCTCGACGTAGAAGGGGTAAAAAGAGTGCTGGAAACCTTCGTGAGAGAATACTTGCGACTGCACCCTGATAAAGCCTGACGCTAGCACGAATTGATCACGCACCTGTCAGCAGAGTCGCGAGCCGTCCCTGAACCTTGAGTTGGAGATGCTGAGCTCGAGGTCATCGTTTTCGTCTCAAAAGTGTAGCCTTGATTGAGCTTGGCTGGTGCGACCACGGTCCTAGGAGATACGTGCGAAGTAGCTAGGACAATTCTCTGTTAGGGAAAGATGGTCAAAGCTGAACCGGAGCCCCTCCCCCTATGGGGAACTGCGCTGGCAGCAACGCCGGCAGCACCATCACTCCCCCTCCCCTATAGGGAAAGTTCGTATCCCCGACCCTCAGTCGCTCGAGGGCTGCGGCTACGTACGCCCTCAGCCACCCCCCTCTCAGCTGGATTAAGACTGCGCGCCGCTCCCCGCGCGTGAACGCTATACTCCCCGGCACCAGCTTGGCTAGCATGAACGCCTCAAGA
>JAVYQJ010000024.1 GCA_038731975.1 Thermofilaceae archaeon
GGCAGGCTGATGCTCTCCCTGAGATTCGAGTGGCAGGGTGGCGGTATGGAGCACGTGAGGCTTCTGTACTCCCTCCACGCGACTGGTGCCTGCACTCTAACGGCTAGGTGCTTCGCATCATCGTTGACCCTCTGCTCGGAGAGCACGACGATCAGCCGTGGGTCGAAGTGGCTTCGGTAGGCGTACCCGACGCCGTTCGCGTACTCGATCTCGCTCGCACCGGTGAGCCTGCTCAAATCGTACTCCACGCCTGGCTTGTTCAATACGACCTCTACGGCGTAGACGTCCGCCGGGCTGAAACAGGCAGCCACTAACGGCAGCACTACAGCGGTCACCAGCACGAGTACCGCTGAAGCGGTTTTCCCGCTCAAACTCATCTCGGCTCGAAATCCTATACCGGGCCCTAGTAAAGAGGCAAACGTTCTGAACGGGGCGTAAACACCTGTGAACGCATCCTCAAGGGCAGCCTAAAACCGGAGACACTGAGTCTGGCGGATGCCGGTCTACCCATTCGAATGGAGTAGCGCGCAACGGTGGGGTCGGTTGTCCAGTACAATGCTACTCTGCGCGGATTTGGAAGGTTAAACATGGTTTTCGGAAACTTGGAGCGGTAATGGTGCTCAATAAGTCATGAAACGTTTATAGGAAGATACAACGCTGTAAGGCAGGCGTGAGAATGGCAAGTTGGGGATCGGCTTTTGCAGCTGCTTTGAAGATACTTCTGATGTGCGCTGTTTGGTACATTATCGGATTAATTATAATTGTCACAGGCCTAGCTGCTATGGGATCCTCGCTTCAGGCTTTAATGCAGTCCATGATGGGTTCACCGTACGGTGCTCCTCAAGTTGATTTCACCGGCCTAGTTGCCGGCCTTGTGCTCATAATCGTCGGGCTGACCATCGCATCGCTTGGGTCGATAGCGACCTTCCTCAAGTACTCGGCTGAGTACTACGCTAGAGAAATCATTCGATACCTCCCGCCTCCCCCGCCCCCAACGTAGATCCAGGCCCCTCGAACCCGGTTCAGCGTGTGTAGGCAGTAGTGCTCCAAACCGAGGAACGTAGAGTTACTGTGGGAAGTGCCGTGGTGGCGCGTAGCAACCGTTCAGCCCCCGCTCGAGTCTGGTACAACGCTTTGCGAGCCTCTTGCTGCTACTCGTGATCTCCGTGTATCTGCGGCAGACATAGCGTTGAAGCGAAGAGAAGGGTGTGCGCCCCTAGAGAGTTCCCGCACAAACAAGCTTCAACTGTGTCTTGAAGCCGCTGTTGGGGAACCCTGTGCGCGTAAAGGCTGTGGAGCGCATCGCAATGATCGCCCCCCTCTAGCCTTTAACCGTGAGCCTGGTCCACGCCGCAAACCGCCTACCCTCCGCTTCCATGTAGGGGAAGCGAGCTTCAATAACGTAGTCTCCCGCCTCACTTAAGCGTAAATCGTACTCGAAGGAGATGGACGCCGTGGCTTTCAGAACCCGTTCCTCGAGGACCTGTATGCACGGCACGCTAGGGTCGAAACCTGCGGGGTAGACCTCGACGGGCTCAACCCCCTCTCTGTGTAGGAGGACTCTCGTGTCCGGGTGGCACGGCGTCGGGGAGATGTAGTTGAAGTCTTCGGGCATCAAGTTGAAAACCGTTACTCGAATTCTCCGCGTGGAGCCTACGTTAGCCACAGGTTCACCCACATCGATGAAGATCAGGATGTTGAGCTCGCTCGAAAGGGAGGCTGTTATAGCCTGCAGCAGTGCGTGGAGGTGCGTCAGCTCGGAGGGTACTTTGCTGAGATCCGTCCACATGTAAGTGAGCGTTCTACCTCCTCTTCGGACAACCAGGCTGTAGGTGAAGTAGTCGGCACCCCCCTCCGGCTCCAGCTTCAAGCCGTTGGGGTGGGATGAGAGCAGTTTCTCCAACCTGCTGGTTAAACCGCTCAAAACCTGCTGGGGTAGTTTGGCGGACCTCACCGTGTTGCCTCTAACCCTGTACACCGCGTCTCCGCCGGAACTGAGAACGATTCCGTCATTCCTACCCCAGAAGCCCCCCGTGATGCTGTACTCGAGGGTGAAGCCGGCTTCCCCCCTCCTTAGGGATGATGTAATGAGGAGAATCATCACGGCAACAGTGGCGCAAACCCCCGCTAAGTGTATGGTGACTTTCACTATGTTCGTGGTTTAGAGGATTTCCAGCTAATATATTCATCGTCCAGGCCGTTTAAGGTACAACCTTTAGCGTTTAACGGGAGGTCTATAAGGCGTGCTCAACGAGGTGCCTGTGCGCCCCTTAGCTGTTGCTGGAAGGGTTCTAGAGGGGTTCGACGAGAGTGGGAGGCCGATCTGGCACGACGGCATGGTGGTGGAGGGGGGCCGCGTAGTCTACCTGGGTTCTCGCGCGAGGGAGGTGGCGGGGCCCGGGGCTACGGTGTTGGAGGTGGACGGCGTTGTGCTGCCGGGCTTCACCGACTCCCACGCTCACCTTTCGAGCCTCGGCCTCTCGTTGAAGACGCTGGATCTGAGGGGTGTGGACTCGATCGGGGAGTTGAAGAGGAGGGTTGCGGAAGCCGCGCGCAAGCTGGGTCCCGGTGCGTGGATCCTGGGTAGGGGTTGGGATCAGGAGTTGTTCAAGGAGGGTAGGTGGCCTACGCGGTGGGACCTCGATGAAGCGGCCCCCAGCAACCCGGTGCTGCTCGTCAGAGTGTGCGGCCACGCGGCTGTCGCGAACACGCTCGCTCTCGCTGCTGCTGGAATCACGGATTCCACGCCCGACCCGCCCGGCGGCATCATCGAGAGGGAGGGTGGCAGAGTGACGGGCGTCCTGAAGGAGTCCGCCGTTGAAATGGTGCTCGCCGTTGCCCAGAGGGGGTCTGCTGAGGCGATGGTCCGCGAGGGGGTTGAAGCCCTGCTGGCCAACGGGGTGACATGCGTCCACGCGATGTCCGTCAGAGGGGAGGAGCTGGCCGCGCTCGTGAAGCTCGCTGAATCGGGGGAGCTGCGCGTGCGCGTGAGAGCGTACCTCGACTCGAGCGTCCCTGATCCGAGGCCGCTGAGCTTGGGGTACCTGCGCGTGGTCGGCTTGAAGGCCTTCGCCGACGGCAGCTTGGGCGCTAGGACGGCTGCCCTCCGGGAGCCCTACAGCGACGACCCGGGCAACTCGGGTGTCCTTCTGATGGATCGAAGCGCGATCGCCCGCGCGCTGGAGATGGCTGGAAGGAGGGGTTTGCAGCTGGCGGTTCACGCGATCGGGGATAGAGCGCTCGAGGAGGTGGTTGAAGCGGCGAAGCTGGTGCGGGGGAGCCTCAGGGTTGAGCACGCTTCAGTGGCTCCGCCCGACCTGCTGGACCGGCTGGCTGAGCTCGGTTTACCGGTGAGCGCTCAACCGAGGTTCATCATCAGCGACTGGTGGATCGTCTCGAGGCTGGGTATGCGGGCGCGCTGGGCCTACCCGTTCAGGAGCATCCTCCAGCGCGGGATCAACCTCAGCTTCTCCTCTGACGCCCCCGTCGAGCCCTGCAACCCATGGGAGGGCGTCTACGCTGCCGTGACGAGGGGTTCCCTCGAGGGCCTGCCCGCGTCCCGGCTCTGGGCCTCCGAGGCCTTGAGGGTCGAGGAAGCCGTGAGGTGCTACACGGAGGCTGCGCCCAGGATCCTGGGCGAGGCTTACGGGAGGCTGAGCCCAGGCTACCCGGCGGACTTCATCGTGGTTGACGGGGACCCGTTCAGCCTACCGGGGGGAGAGGTCAGGCGCGTACGAGTGCTCGCCACCTACGTTGACGGCGTGAGAGTGCGCTAGGGCGGGCTGCGCGCACCTTATTAGAAGGTTCTCCTTCTGGTTACCGTGTTTGCAGTGGGCGAGGCCCGTCTGAAGGCCGTGAAGGGGCTCATCAGGGCGAGGGTGGTGGTCGATAGGGGTAGGGGCGTCGTCGTAGATGCGAGCGTCACCGGGGACTTCTTCGTGTACCCGGAGGACTGCGTCTTCCGGCTTGAGGAGGAGCTTAGGGGGGCTCCGGTCGGCGAGGTGAGGGAGAGGGTTGAGCGTGCGCTGAGCGGGGCGAAGCTCGTCGGCTCGACGGTGGAGGACTTCGTTAGGGTGGTCGAGGAGGCCGTGAGGGCTGCCGGGTGGAGCGGGTGAGGTCGCGCTGCAGGGCGTTCTGGGCCAGCGTGAGCGGGCTGGCTAGGAGGGCTTGGGAGGAGAGGAAGCGGTACCGCATGCTGACCCCGCAGGAGGCGCTGCTGCTCCTCCTCAACATCTCCGTGCTACCGGTGATGCTCTGGACCTCCAGTCTGCTTCTGACTGGCGCGAGCGTCTTCCTCGCCCGATCCTTCTACCCCCACGCGGCGCTGGTGATCTTTGTCAACAACCTGATGGCTGCCGGGCTGATATCGCTCACAGCTACGACTGCGAGGAGGCTCTCCTGGGTTTGGGCGCTCTCGAGCGAGGCTGTGAGCAGGAACGCTGGTAAAGCGGCGCTGCTCTTCACCACCTGCGTCTTCGCTGTCTCACTCTACATGAGGAGGAACATCGTATCCCCGATCCTCTTCCTCCTCCCGCACTTCTGGCTGGAGTACATGGCCTTGGCGGTGGCCGCGTACGCCGGCTTCAAGCCCTCACCGAGAGTCTTCGCCGCGTCCGCAGCCCTCCTAGCGGTGGCCGCGCTGTTCGAGGTTGCCGCAGCTGCAACCTTCGCGAGCCGTTGAGGTGCCCCCCATGGTGAGGGAGCTGAGGGTTCTCCTGTACGAGACCCCCGGCGACCCCTTCATGAACCTGGCTTTCGAGGAGGCGCTCGCGAGAGCTAGGGGCGCGGGCCTGATTCCCGACACCCTTCGGATCTGGAGGAACGCGAGGGCCGTCGTCATCGGCTACTTCCAGAGGGCTGAGGAGGAGGTGGACCTGGCTGAGGCGGAGAGGCTCAAGGTCAGCGTCGTCAGGCGGTTCACGGGCGGGGGAGCGGTCTACCACGATCTCGGCAACGTGAACTACGCGCTCGCCGTTAGCCTCCCCTCCAGCGACCCCGAGGGCTACGCCTACGGCTACCTGCTGCGCGGGACTCTAAGGGCGCTGGAGAAGCTGGGGGTTAGAGCGTCCGTGGAGAACGTGAACGACGTGGTCGCCGCCGGCAGGAAGGTCTCGGGGACGGCTGCCAGCTTCAGGTGGAACTGCTGCTTCCTTCACGGCACGCTCCTCGTCGACGCCGACCTCGACGCGCTCTCGAGGCTCCTGAAGCCCGCGGTGGAGAAGCTGTCCAGTAGGGGGATTTCAGACGTGAAGCGTAGGGTCGTGAACCTCTCGGAGCTGCTGGGGGTGAAGCCCAGCTACCGGAGGATCGTCTCGGCGCTCGTGGAGGGGTTCGCGGAGCTGCTGGGCGCTGAGGCCTACTTCGACCTACCCCTAAGGGAGGAGCTCGAGGTTGCCGAGCTCCTGTACGAGCGGAAGTACCGCAGGGTTGAGTGGAACTTGAGGAGGGCTCCGCACAGCGCGTTCGCGGGGCTGGAGGAGGAGATCAGGGGGGTTTTGAGAGGCTGACGACCTGCATCCGGAAGGGGTCGGGTATCGCCCCCCACTCGGGCCTGAAAGCCGCGTACTCCTCCCCGTGTCCATCGTTTATGTCGTAGAAGATCCATACCCCTATGGCCCGATCGGCCCCCCTGACGAGTTGGAGCTTCCTGGAGATGCCCTCAAGCCACTCCTTCGGCGTTCTAGCCCCGTGGTAGCCGGTGACCACCATCTGGCAGGGGAGCAGGTTCGAGTAGGCGCTAAGCGCGTCCTCCGAGTAGAGCTCGGTGACGACGAGGAACGGGGGATCCTTCGCCGCTAGGTCCACGGCAACCCTGACGAAGGGCTGGTCGATCCACGCCGCGTACAGGGGCTTCAGCCGGTCGGGCAGCGAGTTGTAGAAGCTGAGGACGTCGTCGGCAACCATCCTGTCGATCCAGCCGTACCAGACCGCGATCCTCCAGGTCGAGTTGAGCTGGGAGAGGAAGTCCATCACGCTGAGAACCAGCCTGTTCATCCGGGTGCCGGGGACCAGGTACTCTCGCTCAGCGCCGTACTTCCACTTGGGGAAGATGGCCCACATGATCCTCAGCCCTTGCTCGGCTGCGATGCTGTCGAGGAGCTTAAGGTTGCTGTAGTAGAGCTCGGTGTCGTCGGCCGGTACGACGATGATGACCGTGTTGTAGACCATCGATATCGCTCGGAAGTCCTCCTCCACGTAGCTGCGGTAAGCGCTGAGGTTCGCGTAGACGTAGAAGTAGATCCTATCCCCGTAGCGCTCCCTCCACTCCGGCGAGCTCGCCCCGGAAGGGAGTATGTATGCGATGGCCCTCACCCCGGGGGGAACGGTGCAGCTGGCACCGGCGGCCTCCCGCCTTAAGGTTTCCTCCAACTCTCGAAGCCTCTCCTGCAGCTGCTGCCGAACCCTCTCAACCTCCCTCAAGGTTTCCGAAAGCTCCTTCAGCCTTCTCGTTAACTCGGCCACCCTCATCAGGACGACAGCGGTTACTAAAAGAGAGGCCGCAGCTACGATTAAAGCCACCGCTGCTACAACGTAGCGAACGTCCACGGAGAGGCCTAAGCTGCAGCCTTTTATAAGTGCGCCCCCGATTTATTTCTGAAAACCAACTTGTTCTCAATAGGTTCATCGTTAATGACGGTGGAATATGTTATAAACAAATAGTTAAATGCTTTAATTCATTGTTTTTCTTATGAAGCCGTTAACTATTTATATCTACTGAGTTCTAACTAGTCGATGCATATGGAGCCAGGAAGGTTCCCCCTGATAGGGGAGAAAGTACCATCATTTACGGCAAAGACAACGCACGGTGTGATAAACTTCCCAGATGATTACAAAGGCAAATGGATCGTCCTCTTCAGCCACCCGGCCGACTTCACACCGGTCTGCACCACGGAGTTCGTAGCCTTCCAGAAGAGGTTCGAGGAGTTCCAGAAGCTCAACGTGCAGCTCATCGGCCTCAGCATCGACCAGGTGTTCAGCCACATAAAGTGGGTTGAGTGGATCAAGGAGAAGCTGGGCGTTGAGATAAAGTTCCCGATCATCGCCGACGACACGGGTGAGATCGCGAAGAAGTACGGCATGATCCACCCCGGCAAGGGGACGAACACGGTTAGAGCGGTCTTCATCATCGACCCCAACGGGATACTCAGAGCGGTGTTCTACTACCCGCAGGAGCTTGGGAGGAACATCGATGAGATCCTGAGGGCCGTCAAGGCTCTCCAGGTGAGCGACCAGCACAAGGTGGCCATGCCGGCGAACTGGCCGAACAACGAGCTGATCGGCGACAAAGTCATCATCCCACCCGCTACAGACGAGAAAACGGCCAAGGAGAGGCTTGAGAGAGCCGCGAGGAAGGAGATCGAGTGCTACGATTGGTGGTTCTGCTACAAATCACTGCAGTAGAAGCCACGTGCTAAAACTCTAAACCCTTTTCTTTTCCCTTTTTCTTCCCACTTCTCGAGCAGCCCCGCTCATAGTTCAGTAATATATCTCCCTCGTAGCCGGGGGTTTGAGAGGTATGAGGACCGTGAAATCGGGCTCGCTTGTGACGGTGGACGGGAGTTTTCGATTCCTCCTTGGAGTGAACTACTGGCCCCGCCTCCTCAACATCAGGATGTGGAGGGACTGGAGCGAGGAGGCGGTTAAGCAGGATGCGCTGCAGATGAGGGAGCTCGGCGTGCGTGTTGCGAGGGTGTTCATCAAGTGCGAGGATTTCGCCGACGAGCAGGGGGGTGTGAGGGAGGAGGCTGCGGCGAAGCTTGGCAAGCTCCTCGACATTCTCGCCGAGAACGGTGTTGGGGCTTTCGTGACCTTCCTCGTCGGCCACATGAGCGGTAAGAACTGGCCGATACCCTGGACCAGCTTCGAGGACCTCTACGAACCTGCGTCAGTCGAGAAGACGCTTCGCTTTGTGAGAAGCATAGTTGAGCGCTTCAAGGGGCACCCCGCTGTTGCGGGTTGGATCCTGAGTAACGAGCTGAGCCTCGTGAAGCGGGCCTCCAGCAGGGGTGAGGCGCTTCAGCTGCTCCGCTCATTCGCTTGCACCGTGAAGGGTTTAGATGGGGACCACGTCGTGAGCTCCGGTGACGTGCCGGACAGCTACATGCAGGAGACGCCGAACGTCAGGGACGTCGTGGACTATGTGGGCCCCCACCTATACCTCTACGACAGTGACGAGGTGAGGCATGGGTACGCGTACGCCTCCTACATCGAGCTGTTCTCCTGCGCCGGCTCCGCGCCCGTGATCCTGGAGGAGTTCGGGTTTAGCACGCTCCAGTACTCGGAGGAGAGCCACGCCCGCTTCATCAACGAAATCCTCTACACGGCGCTGGCCCACGAGGCTTCAGGCGCCTTCGTGTGGTGCTTCTCCGACTTCCCCCACGAGAGCGACCCGCCCTACGAGTGGAGGCCCCTGGAGTTGGGCTTCGGGCTGGTCCGGAGGGACGGGTCGTGGAAGCCGGCCGCCCACGTCTGCAGGAGGTTTGCGTCCGAGCTGGGCGCGCTGGAGGAGTTGGGGCTGCACACCCGGTACAGGAGGGTGGCTTCAGCGGCTGTAGTCGCCCCCTTCTACCTCTTTCGCGACTACGAGTTCGTTTGGTACAAGCAGGCGTTGGGCTTCTACGGGATTGCCCAGCTGTTGTGCGCGGGCTACGCGGCATTGACAGGTGCTAGCGTGCCTGCCAGAATCGTCTACGAGCTCGACGTTGAGCGGACCTTTGGTTGGGCGAAGCTGCTCACCCTGCCATCCACCGTTGCTGCCCTCGCATCCACTTGGAGGAGGCTGGTCGGCTACGTTGAGAGCGGAGGCGTGCTCTACGCGTCCTTCATCAGGGGGCTGGGTGGCTTCAGGGCGCTCCACGACTCCCCAACCCACCTCTGGGTGGAGTTGTTCGGGGTTGAAAACACGCTTGAGGCGGGGAGCGTCGGTAGGAGCCTGGCTGGGAGGATCGAGCTCGTCTTTGAGAGGGACGTGCCACCGATTCGGAAGGGGGAGAGGCTGACGTTAGTCGCGCCAGAGCCCCTATGGGTGTTCACGGCGGAGCCTGTCGATGCTGAGGTAGTGGCAGTCGATGGTGAGGGGCGGCCAATGCTATTCGCGGCGCAGCGGGGGAGGGGTAGGGTTTTCCTCTCACTGCTCCCCTTTGAGGCGGTACTGGCTAGGCAAGAGAAACTCGAGTGGAGCTTCTGCAGGTTCTACGAGGCCCTGGCGAACTCGGCTGGCATCGAGAGGCCTTACGTGAGTAGCGACCCGAGAGTTGAGGTTCAAACCTTCGCCTCGGACGACAGCGACGTGGTGTTCGCCATCAACCACTCTCGCGAAGCCGTTGAAGCGGTTCTCACTCCATCGAAGCCGGTTGAGGAGGCCACGAGGCTGGGCGGGGACGCCGAGCTGAGGAGCGTGAAGCGGAGCTCGCTGTCGCTCACGATGCCCGGTAAATCGGCAGCGGTACTGCTCGTACGCCGGTGATCGCCAGCTTCAGGGCCGCGCATCCGCCTTTCGCTTTTTCCGCTCAAAGCGAATCGGTTGCTCAGCTACCTTACGGTGAGCCTGCCAAACTCGCCTTTGGTGTAGACTCCGGCTACCGCTCCATCGACGAGCCTTACGGCTCTATCGCAGTAGTCGAGGAGCTCCAGGTTGTGCGTGGCCATCAAGATCGTGACTCCGAGCTCGTCCACGAGCTTTCGGAAGAGGCTCATCACGATTCTCGCGTTAGCTGAGTCGAGGTTCCCCGTCGGTT
The DNA here is from genome assembly GCA_038731975.1 of Thermofilaceae archaeon. Taxonomy (NCBI): domain Archaea; kingdom Thermoproteati; phylum Thermoproteota; class Thermoprotei; order Thermofilales; family Thermofilaceae; species Thermofilaceae archaeon. The sequence goes on from JAVYQJ010000024.1 coordinate 9,738, forward strand.
CGTCCGCTATGAGCAGTTTGGGCTGGGTCACCAATGCCCTAGCGATCGCTACGCGCTGCTGCTCGCCGCCGCTCAGCTCTGTCGGCCTGTGCCTGGCTCTATGCTCGAGGCCTACGAGCTTCAAAGCCTCCAACGCTCTCCTCCTACGCTCCTTCGGGTCGACTCCTCGAGCCACGAGCGGCAGCTCCACGTTCTCCAGGGCGGTGAGCCTCGGGATCAGGTGGAAGAACTGGAAGACGAAGCCCACGTACTCGTTCCTGTACCGGCTCAGCTCCCTATCACTCTTCAGCGAGCTGACCTCAATACCCCCCACTCTGACGATGCCGCGCGTCGGCCTGTCGAGGCCCCCTATGAGGTGGAGCAGCGTGCTCTTCCCGGAGCCGCTGGGCCCCACAACGGCGAGGAACTCCCCTCGATCGACCTCGAGGTTGACGCCCCTCAAGGCCTGGACTTTGGCCTTCCCGAGCTCGTACTCCTTCCAAAGGTCCCGTACCTCCACCATCGGCATTGCGATCACTCGTACCGTAGGGCCTTCACGGGGTCAAGCCTTGCAGCCGTCCGGGCGGGGACAGCGGCTGCCAGGACGTTTGCGAGCAGGGGGGCTGACAGGGCGATGAGCAGTAGCTCGGGTGTGAGGCTCGGGGTTAGCCTGATCATGAATAGGGGGATCGAGAGGAACCGCGAGGCTGCTAGGCTGAATACTAGGCCGGCGCACCCGCCGATCAGCGAGACGAGGGCTGCCTCCGCCAGGAAGATGAGGAGCACGTCTTGCGAGGTGAAGCCGACGGCTTTCAGCACGCCGATCTCCTTGACCCGCTGCACAACGCTGATCGCGGTGCTGTCGAAGATCCAGAGCGCCGTGATGCCGACGCTGAGCACCGAGATGAACGCTAGGAATCCGCTGAGGGCGTTTACGAATATCCCGAGCTGGTTGACCATCGCGATCGGGCTGAACACGTTGGATCGAGGTGGTGCGAGAGCCCTAGCGTAGTCGGTGATCTGCTGCGCGAGCGAGGGGTCCTCCAGCACGAGGATTGCAGCCTGGTAAACCCTTCTACCGCTCACGTACGTTGTGTAAGCCTGGGGGTCCATGAAGATGGAGTCGTCAACCGAGATCCAGGTTCTGAAGCCGAAGGGTCTCGCCAGGCCGGCGATGATGACGCTCAAGCTCTTCCCACCGATCGATAGGGTGAGCACTCCACCTATCTCGTGTATCCGAGCCCCGGTGCTCTGGTCCATCCACAGGTTCGCGCCGAGGATGACGCCCAACCCCTGCGGGGTTTGAACACCTTCCTCGACGAACGTGCTCAAGTCGGCCAAGCCGAGCAGCTCGGGCAAGTGCTCGGGTGCGACGGAGATCACCGTCACCGTCCTGTAGCCCGAAGGAGTCGCTAGAGTGGCTTGAGCCGTTGAGACCCCAAAGCAGGTTCTAACGCCGGGTATGGTGGAGAATAGCGCTAGGTCAGCATCTGTGAGGCCCGGAGCCGGGTTCGTTACGATCACCGAGTTAGCGGCTAGGGTTCTCCCTAGAAGCTCGGTGAACGCCTGCTGGAAGGCGCTACCCAGGCCGAGAGCGAGCGAGAGCGCTGTCACGGCTATCGCGACACCGACGGCCGCTCCGGCAGCCCTACCCTTCCTCTCGCTCAACCCCCTCAGCGCGTACCACGCGTAGTCAACTACTCTCACGTTTTCTCCCCCTTCTGAGGAGAATGAAGCCGAGCGCGGCGACGACCAGGACGATTACTATCGTCCACGGCACGCTGCGCGGGTTCTCGCGCGCGTTCGCCGCGGGTGGTGCCTCCCTAACGACCACCGGAATGTCCCTTGAAACCGTTATCTTCTCCCCGTAGTACCCCTGGTAGGTGATCGTCGCCCTGACGGTGTACAGGCCAGGCTGAGCGGCGCGGAGGGAGAAGGGGACGGCCGTCGGCGTATAGGGGCTAAGCTGTCCGAGGAACTGGCTGACGCCCCTGAGCGGCACCAACCCCTGCGGGGGTGTAAGCGTGACATTGACGCCGAAGATGGGAGCCGAGCCCAGGTTCATCAGGGTTAACGAGATCGTAGCGATCGCCCCGGCGGCGGGCTCGGACGGCGTGACCTCTATCGATGTTACCTCCACTCTGGCGACCTCGAGGGCTACGAAGCTGAGCGAATCCCTCAGCACCTTCAGGTTCCCATCGCTGCCGATGTAGGTGAGAGTGTAGGGGATGGACCTAGCCCCCCTCTCACCGTAGGGGACCTTCACCTCCACCTCCGCTCTAGCTTCGCTGCCCGGCGCCACGTCGCCGATGCGCAGGATTGCCGGCTCCACCGAGACTGCCGAGCCGGGCTGCGACCAGATGTAGAGCGTCGCGTTCCTCGCGGTGTCGCTACCGATGTTCCGGACGACGATCGACGCGCGAGTTGTGGAGGCTGTCGGCAGCGTCTGTGGCTCCAGGTAGACGAGCAGTGCCCCGGTGCCGGCTACGAGCGCGTACGTGAGCGCCCTCTCGGTGTACGAGCCTGTGGAATCGACGTAGCTGAGCGTGATCGTCAGCGTCACGGGGTTGGAGAGGGGGAGCAGCTGGAAGGTTAGAACACTCGATTCCCCAGCCTTCAGTGGGCCGAAGCGGGTTCTCAACGGGCTGGCCGCTCCCAGGGTTGCGGCTCCTGAGGGGGTGAGGGAGAGCTCGAGCCACTCGACGGTGGAGCCCCTCCTGTTGGTGATGGTCAGGGTCACGTTGGAGGCCACGCCCAGCGTCAGGCTCGCCGGGGTAACTGACACCTCTATGAGGGGCTCGAAGGGCGGGTTCAGGGTGATGCTGAGGGAGGCGGAGCCCGGTATGCGGTTGACGATGACGCCCGTCGCCGCCTGTCGGGCTGTCGAATCGTAGTAGACGAGGATGCTGAGCGTGCAGAGTTTGTCATCGGTGAACCTCAAAGCGATGTCCATGCTCCTGGCCGCGCCGGGCGCGAGCGCGCCGAGAGGGATTCTATCAACGCCCACAAGCTGGCAGCTGCCGTAGCTGCGCACGACAGCCTCCGAGTTCAGCAGAGTGTCACCGCCGTATGCCGCGATGGACAGCCTGGCGACGCCAACGTCCCCGGGCTCGACGGGCCTTCTGACCCATGAGAGTGAGATGAGTGAGAGCTGAGGTTGAGCCATTGAGATGGCCGTGAAAGCCAGGATCGCTGCCGCCACGAGAGCCGGTGCAACCTTCGTGAGCACGCGGGGATTGCTGGAGGGCTAGTTTTGTGCTTTATGGTGGCCTCCTCAAGCTGAGGGCTAGGAGCACCAGGATCGCCACTAGCAACACCGCTAAGCCGAAATCGAGCACGAGCGACAGCGACTCCGCCGCAGCGGTGACGGCTGCCGTGACCGGTAGAGCGAGCGCGGCGACCCCGGTCACCTGCTCAAACTTCCTCCTCAAGTAGCCTAGGTCGCGCGCCGGGCCCGCCCTAGCCACCAGATCCCCTAGCTCCGCAAGGTACAGTGACGCGAGCGTCAGCAGAGCAGCTTGAACCAAGCTTCGTTCCAGGCTCATCGCGACGAGGGTGGGTAGCTGCAGGGCGACGGCCAGCGCTACGAGTGTTCGAGACCGTCTCAGCAGCGCCAGCGCGAAGATGGCGGCCGAGAGGAGGGGGGCAGGCGCCGTCTGGGGGTGGGAGAGGCTCAGTAGGGTTGAGAGGAGGATCCAGGACGCCACGAGAGAGGCGCGCACGAGATCCAGATTCACCACCCCCCTCTAAGAGCCCGGCGCCTCGACGCCTTGAGCAGGAGTGCGCCTGGGGCCCAGTCGACGACGCGGCAAACGCCGCTCAGCTTGACTATGAGGCTCGTCCTCTCCACCTCGAGGATGCGTTGCGCTGCACCACCATCCCCCCTGAACGGGTTGGGGGAGATGACGAGCACGGAGTACTTCGGAGCCAAGTTGAAGATCGAGATGGCGATGTTACTGTCGAGGAGCGGGCTGATGACGATTAGCTCCGCGTTTGGCTTCAAGAGGTAGGGTGCGAGCATGTTGAGAGCGTAGTCGAGCGGAGCCGGCTCGCCGGCCTCCAGCCTAGTCAACTCGTAGAGGACCCTATCCAAATGCCTCCTCCCGAAGCCCGGCCTGACCCACGAGGACTCCCTGCCCCTCGTGACGAGGCCCACCCTGTTGCCGGACCTCAAGAGGCTCAGCGCTAGGGAGGCGGCCAGCGAGACCTCTGCTTCAACCACCTCCTCAACGGTGGCGGGGTCGAGGACCCCGAGGAGGCCCGCGTCCACGACGAGCAGCACGTCTGTAACCCTCTCCTCTACCTGCTCGTTGACCAGCAGCTTGCCCAGCCTGGCGGAGGCCCTCCAGTTCACCCTCCGCAGCTCGTCCCCCGGCGCGTACTCCCTCACCCCGTAGAACTCGTAACCCCTACCGCTGCGCCTCGAAGCCACCTCGCCGGGCCAAACGCCAGTGTAGCTGGCGGCCAGCTTGATCCCCTTCGTGCTCATCAGCTTCGGCAGGGCTACGACTTCGCTCGGATCGGAGGCGACGCTCTCCTCGACAAACAGGCCGAGTGCGTCGCTGAAAACCGCGAGCGTGGGGCCGAGCTGGTAGAAGCCCCTCTTCGGCAGCAGAACCTCGTACTCGAGGCTCGCCCGCCCCCTGAGGTTGAGCAGGAAGGTCGACCCTCCTCCGACGATTGGCGCGGTCGACGGCTCCCGCAGCTCCACGAGGCACGGCTTGTCGCTCGCCACCTCCAAGCGAACCTTCACTCTCTCGCCCGGCATCGCCCTGGTCCTCTCGACGACCCTCGAGACTTTAACGCTGGCCCGCTGGGTGAATAGGCTTGAGAAGCCAACCATCAGCGCCGCCGGAACGGTTAGGGCGATCGGCCTGAAGTTCCTCACCAGGATTGCGGAGGTTATCAGGGCTAGGATGAGAGCCACATAGAGCAGCGCCTTTGCGGTCGGCCTACAACCCCTTTGGGACGGGGACCGCGTTGAGGACATCCCTGATCACGCTCTCCGGCTCGACACCTTTCACCCACTGCTCCGCCCTAAGGACGAGCCGGTGGGCTAGGGCTTCGACGGCAAGCTCCTTCACGTCATCGGGGATCACGTAGTCCCTACCCGCCACCGCAGCCCTAGCCCGCGCCAGCTTCATCAGGATCTCAGCGCCCCTCGGGCTCACGCCCACCTCCACGCGGGGGTGCTGCCTCGTAGCCCTCACGATCGCCACGATGTAGCCGAGGATGGACTCGTCAACGTGCACCCTCTCAACCGCCCGCTGCATCTCAACCACCTCCTCCCTTGTGGCGACCACCTCGACGCGCACCTCGTCGCTCCCCCTCCTGATCCTCCTCCGCAGGATCTCCACCTCCTCGCTCTCATCGGGGTAGCCGACTCGCAGCCTCATCGCGAACCTGTCCAGCTGCGCTTCAGGGAGGGGGTAGACGCCTTCGAACTCGATCGGGTTCTGCGTCGCGATGACGAGGAAGGGCTCCTCCAGCCTGTACGTCACGCCGTCGAGAGTCACCTGCCGCTCCTGCATTGCTTCGAGGAGCGCGCTCTGGGTCTTCGGCGGAGCCCTGTTGATCTCGTCGGCCAGCAGGATGTTGGTGAAAATGGGCCCCTTTCTAAGCTCGAAGTCTCCGGTCCTCTGGTTGTAAACGTAGCTGCCCGTGATATCCGCGGGCAGGAGGTCGGGGGTGAACTGGACGCGCTTGAATTGGAGCCCCAGCGACTGAGCCAGCGTCTTCGCCATCAAAGTCTTAGCGAGACCAGGGTAATCCTCGATCAAAACGTGACCCCTAGCGAGCAGAGCCACAAGGAGCTTCTC
>JAVYQJ010000025.1 GCA_038731975.1 Thermofilaceae archaeon
TGGTCAGAAGGATCAGCCCGATGACTGAGGGTAGGATAGCCCGTGCACTCAACGGTTACGTAGTCGCGGAAAGTTTTTTCAATAAATGCTTCACTGTCGATCTAAGTGTCTTCAAAAGTATTTACGCTAAAAAACTGTTTTCGCTCCTATTGCTAAAGGAGCTCTACAACGCGGCGATCAAGCGAGGGATAGCGGAGGGTGTTGTTCACGCAACGCTAGTAGAGGAAGCTTGGAACATCATACCGTACCGTCGGTTAGACTCTGAACCGACGATAGGTGAGCGGATGTTTGCAGAGCTCCGCAAGTATGGCGAGTGCATGATAGCGGTCGCTCAAAACCCGACTGAGATAGCGTGGAGCATCATCAACAACGCTGAGCTTCTACTGATTCACGCGATGCTCGCGCGGGAGTTCGAATCGCTGGGCCTTGACCCCGTGGTATTGAAAAGGGGTGATGCCATCGTTATCGAGAGAGGGGTCGTCAAGCTGATCCATGTTAGAAAATTTGGGTAACGGTTCGAGCAACACTTATATCTGTCAGGTTCAAGCAGATCGCGGGTGCGATCTTGGGCGTTAGAGAGCGGCGATTGCGAGTGAGGAGGCGCGACGAGGTTCCAAGGGGCCAGGCTAGGATGAACCCAAAAGCTATGGAGTACCTCGGTATTAAGGATAAGGTTGAGATAGTGATCGGTGGCAAGAAGAGGTACGTTTTCACCGTGCTCCCCCTAGATAAGGTTCCGGAGAACGAGGTCTGGTGCAACTCCGATGAGATGAGGGAGCTGGGGATCGCCGATAACACTATAGCTGCTACACGGGCTTTAATCACTGGGGGTGAGAGAACTTGAGCGTCACAATCGCGGCAGGGGGCCCCCCAGCGACTGCTGACGAGAAGTTGATGAGTCTGCTACGCAACGAGATCCTAGCAGCCAGAGAAATGGCTAAGAGCCTGTCAAGCTTGCTCACGAGCGGAGCAGGGGCAGAGCCTCGAGCTGCTTCGGCGGAGATAGGAGAGCAGAAGAAGCATGCGGAAAGGATTCAGCAGGAGTTCCTCAGTTACTTCTCCCGAATTGCGCCATCGCTGTACACACGGGAGGAATGGTTGGGGATCTTCTCCAAGATAGGAGGCATCGTGGATAAGCTGGGAGGGTTAGCCCATAGGATAGAGTTTCTACTCGCAAAGCCTTGGGAGTCACCTCCGCCTCTGAGAGATCTTCTGACGAAGATGACGACGCTTTTAGTATCAATGATGGACAGTTACTTAGCTATGATGAACTCGGCTCTCGTAAACAGGGACCGCGCTCTCGAAGCCAGAGGTAAGATATCGAGCTACGAGAAGGAGATGGACTCGCTGTACAGAGAGGCTATTTTCTCAACTCTAGAGTCAAAACTTCCCGCACACATCATGTTCCTGCTTCTCAACATAGCGGAGATGATCGAGGATACTGCCGACCTGCTAAACTCGTCCGCCGACGACCTCTACCTCATCACCATATACTCTACAACCTCCTAGCTTAACTACCGAAGAAGTCGAGCAGCGTTCGTTGAGCGGTTTCGAGCAGCTGGTTCTCCTTCACGCCGAAGTACTCCAGAACTCTCATCGCAGCGGGGATCACCTGCTTCCTCACGTAGTAATCCAGATCTAACTCGCTCATACTCTTCACCATGATGTACGGAACGGCCTTGTCGGCCAGCCTACCCGAGCCACTGACGATCACGAAGCCAATCTTTCCGCCCTTCGTCACCCTGTACCCGCTCTCGATAAGCCTCCTGGCGGCAGCGACATGGGCAGCTTCAACCTCATACTCGTCGAGCCCTTTGCCCAGGGACTTCCAAATGATCAGCTTCTCGAGGGGTACGCGCCCGCTTCTCAAGTCCTCGATCACCTTCCTCACGTAGTTAACAGCCTCCCCCACATCACCCTCCTTCAGTATAAGTTCGATAACCCTCTCCTGAACCTCCTTGGCTATCTCCGCCCAGTCACCCCTCACGGCCTCGAGCCCGACCACATCGATACGCCCGTCTTCGAGGAGGCCGCAGTACCTCTTCTTCGCCTCCGTAAAGAAGACCTTAACGTAGACTTTATCGACCTTGATGTCAAGGTTCAGCTGCTCGTTAATCGCCTTCACCAGCGTCTCCACCTTTTCAGGCTCGTACACCACGAACAAGCTGTCAGTATCGCCGTAGATCACCCTCAAGCCCAGTTTTCTCGCGAGAGCTATGGTCTCGGTTATCGTCTTCCGCCCCCACGCCGTCGTAGCTTCAGCTACCTCACGCTTGTACCACCTAGCCCCCACCCAACCGCAGTAGCCGTAGCTCGCGTTCGCTACGACTTTCAACGCTCTCTGCCTCTCATCAAGCAGCCTGTACTCAGGTGAATCCGGATTCAAACCCTTCATCTTCGCACGGATCGCCCGCCTGGCCTCGAGCAAGTTCTCTAGAACTTTCTTGTAGAAGCCTGGAGGATCCTTCCTGAAGCGATGCCCCACCTCTGGCGCAACATGGACTAAGGAATCATCGACTACCTCATCGGGTGGAACGTACGTGTCGGGGGATATGTTGTACTTGATCATCAAGCTGGGGTACATTGAAGTAAAATCCAGTACAGCCACGTTCTTGTGAACGCCTGGTGAAGGCTTGAGCACGATCGCCCCGCGGTACGGCTCGTACGGTCGTTCAACCCTGTTCGGTATCAACTCGCCGTACTCGAATGCGGCCCTCATCAAGTACCAATCGACTCGGTTCCCAACGGAAGCTGCGCCAACCTGGTCTAGCGGAAGACCGACGATGTTTGACAGCTGGATGGCGAAGGGTAAGAACTTCTCAGCGAGACCGTACGTGCTCTCAACGTCATCGATGGAGTACCTGATGAGCAGCGGCCTCTTGCTCAGGTCGTCCCAGTATTCGTGGATTCTGTGCCCCTCGATCAGTACTCTCTCGCTTCTCTTCTTTACGCCAAGATAATCCGCTATGTTATCCAACGTCTTAACTTTAACCTCGTAGACCTCTTCAGCGAAGTCGTACAGGTCTACATTGGCCCTCCCCACTATCGAGTAGTGACCGTACACGCTGGGAGTGGGCTCCCCTCCTCCCCTCGATACATCGAGCTTCAATCCGTGGCGCTTAGCGCGTTCCAGCAGGTAAGGCCAGTCGAAACGGTTGCTGTTGTAACCAACGATCACGTCGGGGTCAAATGTCTGCAGATCCTCGATGAACGCCGCTATCGCCGGCTTATCATCCTTCCCCTCAGCCGTGAACACTTTGACTTCGCCGCCCCGCTTCACCGATATCACGATGATCGGGTCGCGATCCGCGTTCGGCTCCCCAAAGGGGTTGTAGCACTCGATATCGAAGGCGTAGACCCTTAGATCGGGAGGGTCCTCGGGGCCCAAGTACTGCGGCGCAGACTTAGCCAGGTAGACTTTCCCAACCCTCCAGCCGCGCTCATTGGGGACTTCCTCGACTTCAACCGAGTGCCAGCCGCAGGGGCGCACGCCCTTATCGATCATGTAGCGCATGTAGAACCGGATGTCGGCCTCTAGAACCTCGCGTACACCTTCGAGCTTGGCTACAGCTTCACGGAGCTGAGGCACAACGCGAGGCGACATTAAAGTTACCTTAACGGCTTTAACCGGTTTCCCGAAGTACTTCTTATCAACGATTTCGACGCCTATCACACCGAACTTACCACCGATCCCCGCAATCCTCTTTGCGACACGCTCCTCTGAACCTTCCTCCGGGAGAACGTAGATGTAAGGTCGAAAGCTCCTATCCAGCACGACAACCCGCTCGCCACTCCTGTCGATACCCCAGAGCCTAACCTCGGGAATACCTCCCACTACGTCGTAGCTAGCGTCTAGCAGCCAGAACTCTCTCAGCATCTCAGTCAATAGGCCCTGGGTGGAATTAAAGTTTAGTCCTCGATGCTTTTTCCCTTCCCCGCCTGCACTGATTCTCTGCCGCGAATTGAGGCCAGGAGTTTCAGAAGCTCGTCACGATAGAGCGCGATCGCGATCAGAACGGCTGCGATGCCGAGCCCGATCCCCGCCCCCTGCGCGAACGCGACGATCACGTGCGTTACTGGCGTCAGATCGACTCCAGCCGAGGAGAGAGCCGCCGTTACTATGAGTAAGATCGCTATACCGTGCACGACGTTTATCGTAGCTGAAACCCCAACGCTCGTCTCCTTGAAAATCCTACCCACGAACTCAAAGATCTTCTCGACGATGAGTAAACCCACGATTAAAACAAGCACTCCAGCGACTATCCGCCCCACCACAACGAACAAACTTTGAGCTACAATTTCGGCTTCAGGCACTCTCAGTACTCTTATCGCCAGGGCGACGCTGAGAACGTACACTGTGACCCGCGTGGCGAGATCTACGAACGTGGACAGCGTGTAGCCTGCCTTGCTCAAGTGTGCTCCTAGCGGTGTGGCCATTAGGGCTTCATCGGCCTTACCTAGCTTAACGATAGTAGCGGCAAGCTTGCCCAGCAAGCGGCCTAAGACCCATCCTAAAACCAATGTAAGAATCATCGCTAGAGTTCTTGGCAAGATGTACGCTAGGGCAGCGGTGTACTCGTCGAGTAGGAACCTTAGGTTATCCAGGATGGCCTGTATAAGATCCGGCACAGCGTGGCGATTGTACGATGGTATAAAAACGCTGCGTAAGAGTGGATTGCCCTAAAACCTCCGATAACAGTACGTTTTCGTCATAAGCCGAGCAGCTTTAGCACCGTCGCGTAGAGCGCTAGGAGTAAGACGAGCAGCGTTGCAACTGTCAGCGTGGCGTACAGTAGCCGTACAGCGTATATGAACTCAATGTATGTGGCGTGGAAGGCCTGCCTGCCCGCCACGTAAAGAGGGTAAAGGTGGCTGGCGAGCCTCAGCTCCTCGTACGTTGCTCCTCTGGCGGCCGCTACTCTGTACAAGACGATCAGGCTGACCAAACGGAGGATTGAGGACGCGTAGAACGCAACTGGACCAGCGTAGCCGTACAGCCAAGCCCCTAAGCTAGTGCCCACCGCCGCGAGTATCGATGGTATCGTGTTGTAGACGGCTATGTAGACGTGCCTGTACTCAGCCCCGTAGGCGATGGCGTAGTTGAACGAAGCTAGGTTGAAGCCCGTCCAGAGGAACGAGGAGTAAACCTGTAGCGCGATTTGGCCAGGAAGGCTTGGTAGGTGAGGGAAGAACGCTGGAACAAAGACTATACCCAGCCCCGAGATCAGGAACGTTGCTCGGGGCCCGAACCTGTCGTAGAAGCTGCCCCACGGCGGATTCGCCAAAGTGCCGATAATGCCGCCCGCGAGGTTGATCGCTGTGAACCAGCTTTCATCGGCCTTGAACGCTGTGTACAAGTGGTAGTTCCATATCGCAGCGACGATGTTGACGGAGAAGGACCACGTTGCTAGCGCGCCAGAGTCCTTTATCACTTCGCTATTCTTCAGCGTCGAGAAAACCTTCGTCAAACGGAGGTTGGAGCCCCTTGGCCTGACGGGGTCACCGTACATGTACAGTAGTGGGACTGCGGCTAGTAGGAAGAGCGTACCCACTCCAAATGCCGCTGCGTACCCTTGAGGGTAGCCGTACGTATCGTATATGAACTTCGCAAGAACAAGCCCAATGATGTTGATGACACCGTGAATAGTGTTTCGCAGCGCAAACAGTCTGCCGCGACGCTCTGGCTCAACAAGGTCAGCCATCAGGTCGGTCCACGCTAGGCCCGCGAAGATGCCTAGAGCGTTAGACAACCATAGCAGCAGCATGACTTCCCGCGCGCCTCCAGCTACTCCGATAATCGCCAGTAGTACGCCAAGCCAGGTAGCCCTGCTGACCGCCGCGAACAGGGTCATGATCATCAGCCGCTTCTCTCTGAACCTGTCGAGGAGAACCGCAGCGGTTAGCTGAAGAGGGGGTGTGGAGACCTGAACAGCGGCTGTATAGAGGGCGAGCGTGGTCGCGTCGGTCCCCAAGCGCAGCAGTAGGGGTGTTGTCATGGGGCTTATCAGCGCTGAGCCGAACACTGTGAGCGCACCTTCAACGACACTCACCTTGTAGCCACGCGACGAGCTCCTCAGATCTCTGAGCGCTGAGGACATGCTAAGGCGCCGCTGTCTAAGACATGCCTTTATTGTTTTTCTCCGTTATTTTACACCAGGCGTAACTGCTAGGCACTTGGGTGGTATGTCGAAGAAGGAAGCGAATTAAATAGAAAGAGAAGGGGATAGTTGATATTATAGAACTATTCCTTTCGCTTTGATTATCTAGCAACTAGCACCACATAGGGGCTACCTGATCCTCGTGAGCATCCTCCTGGGCAGATCTGCAGGACTACTCGGCTTACGGAACCTTTAAGGTACTCCTCGACGGCTTTAGCGCAAGCTGTTGGCCCTACGGCGACTTTAACACCTTCGATGCGGCTCGTGTTCACCGGCTGCTCGGGTAGGTCGGTCACAGTGATCCTAGAGTTCTTTGCGAGCTCGACAAGCTCGTGCGCCGTTATAGCCGGCTTGTGATCTTCCTTCCTTGCAGCGCAAGCCGTTATGATAACCGTGCCTCTCTCGCCTCCAAGCTTGACACGACCCTTTACGGGCGCGTTCGGGAAACGCTTCTTTAACCATCTTTCCTCAGCCGAGCTGAAGGGTACAATGCCGTCGTACTCCAGTGTTCCCTCGAGGGGGTTAACGACTGTTGCGCTGCTGAAGCCGAGCTCCGTTAGCAATGAGAGAACTTGACCGGGCTTAACACCAAGCGCGGTGGCTGCGCTTTCCAGTGCGTACGTCTCTACGACAGCGGTGCCCCCCTCGCGCATCAGCTTGATCGCCTCCTCTACGTCGCTCCTGTACGTCACGGCTGCGACGGGGCAGTAGGCAGCGCAAAGCCCGCATCTGATGCAACCCGCCTCGAGGAAGGGCAGTTGTGCCGGTGTGCTCACTATAACTCGGAACCCCCTAAACGCTTGGGTGAGCGCGTGAGCTTCCACAAGACCGCAGAACTCGACGCACCTTCCACACACTATGCACTTCCCAGGATCCAGCTTCAGGAAGTCATCGCTGATTACGAGATCCTGGGTTAAGCGTTCGTACTCAAAGCGTCTCTCGTACTTTGAGGGGTTGAACCCCAGGGAAAACGCGTTGAGAACAGCGACCAACTCGTCCACGCTGGCTGGACAACCCCTCACGTAGCTGTCGATTTTGACGAAACGGTGGAGTGGAAGAGCGTCAGCGTACCCTTTAGCCTCGTACTCCTCCAGTTTCAGGCCTAGCCTGTACCCCAGCGTCGTAATCCCGCCCAGCCTCGCGCAGCTGCCCAGCGCGATCAAGTACTTCGCCTTACTCCTGATTCGCTTGAGCTTCTCAACATCAGGGGTTGTGACCGCCCCTTCTACAACAGCGATGTCGTACTCGGTGTCTTCGGTGAGCCCCAGCAGTGGTTCCCTGACTATTTCGATGTTAGGGATCGATGTCAGCTTGTGCAGCTCACCGATTATCCTGTACCTGCAGCCCTCACAGGCACCGAAGGAGAAGAAGGCCACCTTCATTCCAACCACCTAGTGCACGGAGCAGGGGAGGCATGGGTCATAAGCTCTCACGAGTGCTGCTACCAAACGCTTGATGCGCCCCTCGTCCTCTATGCCGTTCTCGACGGCCCACTTTACGAGGGCTTCGCCCGTAACCTCTATGTGCCTCGCGTTCATAACAGTTGGAGTGATGATGTTTGCGTACTCCAGCCTCCCCTTAGCAACCCTGTAGTGGTGTATCAGGACGCCTCGCGGCGCTGTGGCCAGCCCCACGCCTTCACCGTCAACCTCGGGGCACTCCGTTAGGACGTGGGGGTGCACTCCCTCACCCTTTGACGCTAGCTCGTCTAAGATTTCCGCCAAAAGGCCTGCCACGTACGCCGCCTCGATATACTGTGCTTTAACGTTATCAAAGGGGTTGGAGAAGTCCACGGCAAGTGTCCTCTCAAGGTCGATTATCTCCTTGGGTAGGAAGCTCCGGTAGGCCTTAAGCCTAGCCCTTGATCCTACGTAGAAGGGCTCCCCCTTGTAGAGGACGTAGTGGGCATTCGAGTAGGGGCTTGCGAATTCCTCCAGCGCCTGCGCGTACCCCCCAGCCTTCACGACCCTTCCATCGGAGAAGAGCAACTCGTCAGAGAAGAAGGGATACTTTTGCTGCGACGCGTTAAGCACGCAGTACGTGGGCGCTGGATCCTTAAAGCCCTCGCAGAGTGGCTCCCACACCTTGCTCAGCTCCTCTGCCGTTTCCATCAAACTGTTTGCGACGCCCTTCAGCATCTTGCTGGCCGAAATCAATTCGTGCACGCTTACCGGCTTGCCGTGCGTAGCCACTCCCAGGCTAGGCAAGTGGACGAACCTTCCAGCCACCCTCTTACTTACCTCGAGTAGCGACGAGTTCACAGCCATGAGCGTACTGAAAAGGCTTGGGTGGGCCTTAGAGAACTCCACAACGTTACCGTGGCCCGTAAAGTCGGGTATGGACATAAGCACGTGAACGACGTTATTCTGGACTATTTCGAGGCCCTTCGCCACCTCTCTGAGCGAGAGTACCTCCGGTTTTGGTTTCAGGCCTAGCGCTTTCTCGGCGGCTTCTATCGAGCACGTGAGGTGGACTTGGCTGCAGACACCGCAAATCCTCGACATGACCCAAGGCGCTAGAGTTACTGGTCTGCCTTTAAGGAACCTTTCGAAGAACCTTGGCTCCTGGGCCACGCCAAACTCGACTCTCACTTTTGTTCGCTCCCCCTCGATCTTAACATTGACCTTTCCCGCGACGGCCGGAACCTCCTCGATGAATAGAGCCAACTTACCGCTCATTTCACCCCACCTTCGTTGGCAACTCTCTTAACGATCGCGAACTCCTCCAGCGAGTTCCAGAAGATCTCCGCCTTACTTAGAACCAACTGAGGGTCGAAACCCAGCTCAGCGTACCTCTCGAAAGCTCGCCCCAGGACGTCGGCTCTCGCTATCGGCCCCCTGCAACCCCAACATTCGCCGCCACCGACTATGCATTCTGCGTTGCAACCCGATTGGGTAATCATCCCTAAGCACAACAAGCCTTTACGAAGTAGGCACTCATCTTTCGGCAGCGGGCACTCAGAGCACACGGGTATGCCTTCTACCATGAGCTCCTTAGATAATTCCACCAGTGAGCAAGTGCTCTTCCTCTCGCACTGCCAGCACTCGATCCTGTGGAACTTCAAGACCAGCTCGAAGTTTACTCGTCTCATTTCCCAGAGATCCTGTGATGAGGCAATGAACTCCTCGTCCCTGTAAACCCGGTAGTTACAGGCAGGGAAGAAGCGGCCCGCAGGGGTTTTAACAACGCAGAGCCGGCAGCTCGACGATTCGTACAAGCCGGGTACTACGCAGAGCTTGGGTATGCTGATCCCCGCTTTTTCAGCGGCTTCCAGTATTGTTGTACCCGGTTCGACATCCACTATTTTACCATCAATCTTTACCTTCACCAAGGCTCATCACCCCGATCCGGAGGCTTTAAAAACCGCCCTAACGGGGCAGACCGTGAAGCAAACACCACATCTTATACACTTCACCTGGTCTATCCGGTACTTGCCGCCGTCAGTCTTCGAAATCGCATTAGCAGGACAGTTCGCGGCGCACTGCCCGCAAGCTATACATTTCACCTCATCGATGATGAACCTAGTTAGGGCTAAACAGACCTTGGCGGGGCACACCCTATCCTTAATGTGCGCTATGTACTCGTCCATGAAGTATCGGAGCGTTGTAAGGACAGGGTTAGGGGCTGTACCACCCAGCGCGCACAGGCTCATTGATTTCACCGTCTCTGCTACTTGCCGCAGTGTAGTGACGTCCTCTTCGGTTCCCTCGCCCCGGGTTATCTTATCGAGAATACCCCACATGACCCTCAACCCCACTCTACATGGGATACACTTACCGCAGGATTCAGCGGAAGTAAAGGTGAGGAAGAACTTCGCAACGTCTACCATGCAGCTGTCATCCCCGATCACCACTACACCGCCGCTTCCCATAATGGCACCCGCCGATTGCAGCGTCTCATAGTCGACTGGCAGGTCGAGCAACTGAGCTGGTACACAGCCTCCCGAGGGACCTCCTATCTGTACAGCCTTGATTCTCACCCCATCCGGAGGCCCTCCCGCGAGATCCTCCACAAGGTACCTGAGGCTAGTTCCTATCGGAACTTCGTATGCTCCAACCCTCTTGACCGAACCGGTTACGCAGAACATCTTCGTGCCTTTGCTCCTCTCAGTACCCAACGCGGTGAACTTTTCCACTCCTTCGGCCATTATCGTCGCAACGTGGGCCAAAGTTTCTACGTTATTCACAGCCGTCGGTTGCCCCCAGAGCCCCTTCTCGGCAGGGTAGGGTGGTCTCTGCCGCGGCCAAGCTCTCTTCCCCTCTATGGCAGCTATCATCGCAGTTTCCTCGCCGCAGACAAAGGCTCCCGCGCTCAGAATGACTTCTATGTCGAAGCTGAAGCCTGAACCAAGTATGTTTTCACCCAGCAAACCGCACTTCCTCGCTTCTTCAACAGCCTTTTGAAGCCTCCTCGCCATTAGGGGCTTTTCTGCCCTCACGAAGATGAAACCCCTTTCAGCGCCGATAGCGAAGCCCGCAATGGTCAGCCCCTCAACAATCCTGAAGGGGTCAGACTCCGCTAGGAGCCTGTTCATAAAGGCTCCTGGGTCCCCCTCGTCAGCGTTTGCGATAACGTACTTGGGCTTCGCCGGCTGCTGCCTCGTAAGCCTCCACTTGAGCCCCGTCGGGAAGCCTGCGCCGCCTCTACCGCGTAGACCACTCTTCTGGATCTCGTCGATAACCGCGTCAGGCCCTATTTTCAGAGCCCTGCTCAGCCCCCTGTATCCACCGCTAGCTACGTACTCTTCAAGCGACTCCGGGTTTACGACACCGCAGTTGCGGGAAACCCACCTGACCTGCTTCCTCCAGAAATCCAGTTCGTTGAGCAGCGGTACTTTCTCCTCTCCCTTGGCCGTCCCTGTCCTCTCCCACAGCGCGAACGCTCCTTCAACCTCATGCTTAACGAAGTATTTTTCGACAAGTTTAGGAACGTCGCCCGGCCTAACGTTTGCGTAGATGGCTGTCGGCATCCCTACGGCTGAGAACTCCAGCCAAGGATCGATGAAGTCCAGCCCGTGACACCCGGTTATGGTTACTGTTGCCTCCAAACCGAGTTTTTTAATGGCATCCCGTACTGCGTTGTAGATGCCTTCGGCCCCCGTCGCTAGCGTGCAGCTAGCCATCGGGACTTTTACCTTCGCACCCTTCTCCCCGTACTTTAGCTCCTTAAGCCTCCTACGCCTGCGCTCTCTACACTCCTCGTCACTGTGGCAGAGCGGCCCGTTAAGCCGGCACTCGATGTAATCGCGGCAAGGCTTCTCCGGACTGTGGCTGCACCTTTCGCAGCACCTATCGAGCAATGTCCACGTCAACCTTCACCACCCCGCGCAAGCTTACGGTAACGCTCTACGGCCGCTCGAAGGCTACGGGGCGTAGCCCTTCCAATAATTTCGTTGCTCCCATCAGGCTTCAGTATCATGACAACCGGTGCTAAACCACAGCAACCGAAGCATCTCGCCTCTTCCACTGAAAAGATTCTGTCCTGCGTAGTTTTTTGACCTGGCTTTAAGTTCAGCATGGTCCTTAGAAACTCGAGATTGAGCCCATTCCCTCTTAAGTGGCAAGCGGTTCCCATGCACACCAGTATTCTGTACTTCCCGATCGGTTCGAGGCTGTACTGGTGATAAAAAGTCGCTACACTGTACGCCTGAGCGAGAGGCACGCCCACGTAATCGGCCGCCATCTTTATTCCCTCGAGAGGCAGGTAACCGTAAACCGCCTGAACCCTCCTCAGAGCTTCCAGTAGGCTGTAGGGCGCTCTATGCAGCCCCTTGAACATTTCGTATTGGGGCGTCGTGGAACATCCCTCCTCACTCATCGAGATGCTGCGTATTCCGACCTTTTAAATGAAAGGTATAAAGACTAGGTAGAGATATTCGGCTATCATATATAGCATAAAAGGCACACGTACTATCTATTTATTCACTTTATTTTTCAATTTATTTACATTTTGGATCGATTTTTGACCAAAAGGTGAGGCATCAGCACTCAAGATCCTCGTCATGCATCCGTCAAGCCTGGTTCATCACTCTGCCTAACCATGCATGCCCTCAGTAATATGCATTTGGCTCTTGCTGCTTTAGCGTTTGAGCGTACGCATTATCTTGTAGCGTCCCATTATGCTCCAAACCTCCACTTCTACTCCCGGCTCTATTTTTGATCTGACGTCAGGATCGTCGGGTAGTGGAGCCTCAAAGGTGGAGTAGTCTTCCAGGCTCATCACCTGAACTATGTCACCGCCGAGAGACGCGAGAACCTGCCCTGGGAATTTCCTCACGATTGGAGTTTCGACTTTGGAGTCTGCAGGGACGATTAGGGTCCTTTTCACACCATCAAATATCCCTATAGCGACTATGCGGACCTTAGCTGACCCATGTTTTCCAGTCTTTGATCTCTCGACTTCCGTGACCCTACAGGGTTCGCCATCTATTACCACGAAAGAGCCCTCCTTTAGGGACCCAGCATCTACGGGCTTCGTCGACATCGTCTCTCACACGGACGCAGTCCTACCCACTATTAAAACCTTGCCTAATCGTGAAAGCCGTGAATGCCTTATAAGATCTGTTAACCGGGTGTATAGGATTCGCATGCGAGGCTTTACGCGCGTGTGGGTTTACGTAAAACCGACGGTCAGCAAGGAGAAACTCCTAATGCTGGAGAACTTCTTGGAGAAACAGGGTTTCCAGGTTGCCATCCACTCGGCCTGCCCCTTCCCCAGTGACTCTCCAAGATTGGGTCCCGAGCAGGCAGTTGGGTGGGCAGATTTTGCCCTAGTGGTTGGTGGTGATGGGACGCTGCTTAAAGCGTTCCATGAAACACGGGGAGTAATCCCCCTGCTGGGCGTGAACAGCGGCGATAGTCTAGGCTTCCTCATGGAGGTGACGTTGGACAACGCAATTCCAGCGCTCGAGCTCGTCGCGCAGGGCAAGTACACTATCGAAACCCGACTTGTTGGTGAGGTGGTTATTGGTAATTGGCGCTCCATCTTCGCCAATGAGGCGGCGATACTCACATCACGCTGCGGCGTTCTCCTTAGAGCGAGGGTGCTCCTGGACGATGAGTTGGTAATGGAAGGCCGGCTTGACGGCCTTATCGTCGCAACACCTACGGGCTCCACCGCTTACGCACTGTCAGCGGGTGGAGCCATTCTGGACCCTTTGCTTGAGGCGTTCATAGTAACTCCTCTAGCGCCGTTTTCAGCTCTGTTGAAGCCCTTCGTAGCTTCCGCCACACGTAAACTGACGGTGGTGATCGAGGGTGGCTGTAGTGTGGTGATAGATGGAGCGCTGACCAGCAACTTTAACAATTGCGAAATTATGGTGGCTAAATCGCCTGTAAGCCTCAAACTCATTAAGGTAAACCTGGGGGAGAAGCTCAAACTCAAGTTGATGAGAAGGCTGCTAGATCTAGTACCAGCGCGAGAAGGGACGCTTGAACGCCACTTTGCCTGATCCAGTAAGGGTGCATAACCCGCCTTCCCAAACCTAGATAGCAGCGATCGAGAGCGAGTATCCATTGGTGCCCCGGCCGGGATTTGAACCCGGGTTATCCGTGCGGCTAGACCGCACTCCGGCTATCCTCAGGCCTCAGCTTCGAAAGGCCGGCATACTTGACCGGGCTATACGACCGGGGCGCTCTAGGAGAGGTAACTCTCCAACGCTTTTAATGGCTTTCGTTTCAGCCATCGGCCAATAAGCACTAATCAGATGCCTTCCTCCTCAACAGGTACGCTTTCAGCCTCTGCCACCTCCATCGCTTTTAGCCTAGCTTGCTGCTTCATCAAACGTGTGATGTAACCCGCGATTCTGTTCCTCACCTTTTTGCTGGCGCTTATAAGCTGGCCTACCACACGCTTATTATGTTCAAAGTCTTCTGTGAATTTATCTGGGTACTTTTCGAGTAACCTCCTCGCTGTGCGCTTTACATAGAGGGGTCTTACCTTCCCCATCGAACGAAGGGGTGCACAAACCTCCTTAAAAATACTCTACCCTGGGTCCGATGAGCGGTATTTTCTATTTTCACATTTAACTTCATCCGTGATCTTCCCACTTTACCGCCTTCTGAGACCTTGATGATCATCGCTCTACATCAGCCTTATCGGCGCGAATGCTATAAAGATGTGAGAAAATTGAAGGCGGTGGTGGGGCCGCCGGGACTCGAACCCGGGACCTGCGGGTTACCCCCGAGTTCCAGTGCACCTGGAGCCTCGGCCGCTTAAGCGACCGCCGCCATACCTTGCTAGGCCACGGCCCCCTCCGTTTCCTCGCCCACCTCCAGGTAAGCATTGTACTCGACCGGCTTATATGCTTTTACTGCGACTGCGCACTCTCGGGGTTCGGGCCTGTAGGCCCTTGGGCCTTCCTGTCTCGAGCCCCATTTTCATCGGGGCCCATGTCACCGGCTCAGCCCCGCACAGGGTAACCCCACAGCCGCGGCTGAACTGCGGGGAAACCCCTGTG
>JAVYQJ010000026.1 GCA_038731975.1 Thermofilaceae archaeon
GTCACATGAATCAGGTAAACGATGCTGCAGCGGATGTAAAGGGCTACGGCGAATAGTGCAGCTATCATAGGTAAAAGCACCTGGATTTTAGGGAAGGAGAAGAGCATCCGCGCTCCGCGCTCGAAACCCTCCAGACCCATGCGCCCCCGGTGGGCTATCTTCCAAAAACCTTCTCACCCACCCTAGATCTGTAGCGCCGGCTCGGTAGAAAGATTAGAACCGGTGTCATCATAATAGACAGGTGAACTAGCAGGTGTCGGCAAAGCATTGAAATGCGAAAAGGAGTGGTCGGCAGCAGTGATCCTTCACAAGCTACCCCTCGTTTTGGGGCCCCGGCCGGGACTCGAACCCGGGTTATCCGAGCGGTCAGCCGCCGCTCTCCGGCTGTCTGCCGAAAAGCCCACAGGCCGGCATGTTAACCCCTACACCACCGGGGCCTGTATCCTCTTCGACGAAACCCTTTATAAACTGTTTGCAATCCTCAGCAGGACTGCGTAGATTAAGGCGTATTTTACCCAGTTTAACGCGTGCTCTAACATCGTGAGGAATGGTGCGGGGGCCGGGATTCGAACCCGGGCAGGCCTACGCCAGCGGATCTTGAGTCCGCCCCCTTTAACCTGGCTCGGGCACCCCCGCTACAATTTCGGAGAGAAGGGCTGGCTTAAATTTTATCTCCGAACTTCTCCCACAGTTCCATTCTCTTTCTCTTTAACTCTCTTCCAGCTGCTCTGAGATACCCGTAAACTGTCCCGTGAGTGCGGCCTTGTATGAGCATCGTGAGGGCTTTCCTGGCAACTTCAACGTTGTCGCACTCGCCCAGTATGCCGACCGTTTTTTCGCCTACAACGATTTTTACGTGGGCCATTTGCTCGATGTTCCTTCGCGCTTTTCCCTCTTCACCGATGATCCTAGCCTTTATTCTCCTTAGATCGTCCGCGTTTCGTGTCATCTCGCTCAAATCGATAACTTCGAAGCACCAGTTTTCGTCGCTGAGCTGAAGCGCATCCTCGAGACTGAAACCCAGCGAGATCGCCTCGATAGCCAGCCTGGCACGCATAACCTCTAGGGGGGTCATCCCCTGCGTGGGAGAGATGTAGACGGTCGATGTTTTTGAATCCACGTTCAATATTACATTGAAAGCTCTCTCCAAAGCAGTCTTGTTTGAGCCATCTTTCCCTATTATTACACCTAGTCGCTCTGGCTTAACTGGAACGGGAATGCCTGCATAAGCGCACATCGCACATCGAAAAACTAGCGATGACCGTACGTTAAGAGTTTTTTGCATCGAAGAAGGTGGGAGCAGAGCACATACAACCCGTGTCTCCTAGTGGGCCACTTCGAAGTACAAGAGCGCTGCAAGGCCTCCACTTTTCCTAAGCAGTTCCACCCCCTCCAAATCGGGCGGTACAACAACGATGTTTCGAGCTGTTGCGGCCGCGTTTTCCAATACTGTTAAGACGCGCGCTCTATCCTCGCTCAGTAGAGCTTCGTCCAGGATTAGGAGCGCCTCTATTGCGCGCGCCTCAGCGGCCCGGCGAACCTCTTCCAGACCCATTGCAACCCTGCCGGGGCTTCGGCTTAGCCTTTCAATTAGCTCTTTCATGAGGTCTCTCGGCTTTGAATAAACCTCCTCTGTGACGAGCTCCCTCAAAGCATTTCTGCGTACCATCTCGTAAAGACCCGCGAGTCCGCCCTCTGAAACCTCTATGAAGCGTGACGCAGTGACTCCAACTTCAGACAAGACTTCGAGCACCAGTCTTGGAGCGGCTACGACAACGTCTCTAGCCCCCCTAGACTTGAGCGACGCTAAAAGTTGTGGAAGAACTTTGCGTATAGCGGTTTTCAGCTGCTCCTTTAAGCTACCCTCCTTACCCGGCTTTGGTAGGCCGATAGTAGCGATTACCTCAAGACCCTGGGGGCGCAGCAGTGCTGCAGTCGCTTCATCCACATCGAAGCTTAGAATGCCGATCAGTTGTGTGGCTGTAAGTGCCAGCTGCAAAAGTCTTTCATGGTGCTTCAACAGCGAGGTTTTTACGATCTCGACTTCGTCGCCCGGCTTCAAACCGATCGTATGGTGAGAGCCCTTTACGCTCAACCATTCGGGCGCTTCGACGACAACTCCTAGTATCCTGAGCGAGTCGCTGAAGCGTTGGAATTCGACTTTCTTAACTTGGACTGTGAGCTTTACGCGTACTCTTTCCCCCCTTTCGCTCTCGGCAGCTCTCTCGATTCTGACTTGGCGCGTCGTCCAGGCGGTGACAAGGTCCCCCTCATCAATTATGAGCGAGGTGTAGTAGAGATCCTCGGGGCTCTCGATTTGCAGCCTAAGCCTATTCGCGCGCTTGTCCTCCTCGAGTATCCTCACCGTGTTCCAGCGCCAGCCTCCTCGGTTTTCCGCTCAAGTATTGTGGAGACCAGTTTCACAGCTTTAATGTCACTTACGTAGCTTTCAACGCTCCTTGCGAAGGCGTTGAGCGCCTCAAGGTTCTCCGGTGAAAAGAGGGCGTTGAAGGGGATCGTGATTACTGCCGTCCCGTTCTCGAAGTTTAGTGATGCTCCATCGATTGTCACGTACTTCTTGAAGAGGGCCTCGGTCTTCTCCTTAGCGCTTTTGAGTACCTTAACCACTTTGACCTTGAATACCAGTTCCCGCCCTGCGAGCGGATGGTTGAAATCCACAATGACTCTACCGCTACCTACGCTGATCACGGTGCCTCTCTCACCTCGCACTTCTACTTCCATTCCAGCCCGGGGTATGATGCCTCTCGCGGAAAACTCTCTGGCGGGGATCACCCTAATCTTCTCCGGATCCCTCCTGCCGAACGCCTTCTCGGGTGGCAGTTCGATTTCGCGCTCCTCCCCTTCGCCGACGTCGACAAGTTGCTCCTCCAAACCGGATGGTAATTCGCCTGAACCCAGAATTACTAAGCGGGGACCATACTTAGTTTCTTCGCTGTAAAGGCCTGCATCCTTTGCGACTTGTTCAGTTGTTGTCTCGAGTACTCTCGCAGTCGCTTTATCGATTATCGTGTACTCCAGCAGCACGGCATCTCCTTTTACAGGCTTAACGTTCTCACTCATCGCTCACCACGATTCAGCGTCTATTTTAAAGACTACTGTGTACAATGTTTGTGTGTACGTATGGAGATAAACGATATTTATGCTCACGTTACGGGGGCTGTGTGTCGGAAAGGTATGACGTTGTCGTCGTCGGTGGGGGAGTTGCCGGGCTTTTTACAGCGTACAATCTAGCTAAAGCCGGGCTCTCAACGGTAATTGTCGAATCGAAGGGCGAGGACAGCATTGGAGAGAAGGTTTGCGGTGATGCAATAGGGGAGCACCACTTCAGGGAGGTTGGATTGGAACCGCCCCGCGTAGGAGAGGACGCTTTAAGCGTTATAGAGGGTGTCCGCGTATTCTCTCCGAGTAAGCAGCATTACGTCACTGCGTGGGGGAGAGGCTACGCCTTGGATAGGAGGGCTTTTGGGAGAAGACTCTTACGAATGGCGGTAAACTCTGGGGCCTCACTACTTGCCGGGCACTCGGCGGTAAAACCAGTAGTCGAGGGTAACTGGGTTAGGGGGGTCAAGGTCCTAGCTAAGGGAGGGACGCTGGAGATACGGGGGAGCGTTATCGTTGATGCAACGGGCGCAGCTGCAGCTGTTAGGACGAAGCTGCCCAGCGAATGGTGGGTCTCCTACAGGGCACCTCTCGAGGACTTCAACGCGGCTTTTAGAGTTATAGCTGAGGTCGAAGTGGAGCAGGATCCCCGCTACGCCGACATATACTTAGACGTGAACGTCGCGCCGGGGGGTTATTGGTGGTGGTTCCCCAAGGGGAGGTACGAGGTTAACGTTGGGTTAGGCGTGAAAATGGGTCCCAATGCTCCGAACCCGAGGGAGATGTTCGAGAAGCACATCAAGCCCCTCATCGAAAGGGCCGGCGGGAAAATCCTACACGCGGGTGGGGGGATCGTTCCAACGCGTCGTCCCGCTCCCTGCCCCGTTTGGAATGGGCTGGTAGCGGTGGGAGATGCAGCGTATACCGCCAACCCGCTTCATGGCGGAGGAATTGGACCGGCACTCGTTAGTGCCCTTCACGCGGCAAGACAAATTGTGAAAGCCCTCGAGGAGGGAGAGCCCTCAATGGAGAGGCTGTGGCCGTACAAGAAGGCGTATCTGCAAGCGTACGGTATAAAGCAGGCGTCCCTCGACGTTGCGCGTATCTACCTGCAAGGGCTTTCGAACGACGATATTGAACTGATAATTAGCAGTAGGATAGTGTCGGATGAAGAACTTTCGGCGATAGGGTATCGTGGCGAGCTGTTAACCACGGTACTCTCAAAGGCGCTCTCAATTGTGAGGGTGCTCAAGAGACCATCGCTGCTTCCCGAGCTCGTACGCCTAAAGTCGCTCATGGACGAGTCCGCGTCAATCTATAGGGAGTACCCCGAATCGCCGTCGAAGTTCGAGCAATGGTTTGCGAAAGCCGAGAGCTTCTTCGCGCAGGTAAAGGACAAATTCTGGTGAGGCGGCTAGAAACTGTGTCAGAGAATTTAAACGATCTAGCCGAGCTTTTCAAGAGTATAGGTAATGAATATAGGTTGAAAATATTATTCACACTGGCTCTTAAAGGTCCTACTTCTTTTTCGGATCTTTCGGATGAGTTGAATATCAGTGGGGGAAAATTAAACTTTCACTTAAGAAAGCTGCGGGATTTGGGGGTGGTAGCAGCTACCGAGAGCGGCGCATACGAGTTAACTGAGAAGGGGAGGTGGATTGTAGCGCGTGTATCCGAGTTTGCGAGTAAGACCGTGGAAACTGCTCCGCTAGTCGATTTCCGCGGTCTTCCCTACCCATCTGCGAGCGTGAGTGAGATTGCACGCAAGCTTAATTGTGGGAAGGAACTCAGCGAACTCGAATCGTTCCTAGAGCGACTTTTTGCAAAGCTTTCAAGCATCC
Organism: Thermofilaceae archaeon; assembly: GCA_038731975.1. Taxonomy (NCBI): domain Archaea; kingdom Thermoproteati; phylum Thermoproteota; class Thermoprotei; order Thermofilales; family Thermofilaceae; species Thermofilaceae archaeon. The sequence goes on from JAVYQJ010000026.1 coordinate 4,962, forward strand.
AGCGTGAAGGAGTGAGAGGGGAAGTGCTGGCTCTGCTAGCCGAAGTAATGTTCTGCGACAGGGAGCCTAGCGTGATTGGCATCCCTCGATCATTAAGCGTGCTGGCGTTTAAATCTCTGGCCGACGAGGGATGCGCGCACTTGAGGGAGAGCATCCTTCAGGATCTAGCCCTCAGCTACGCCGTCGAAAAAATCTCGCCTACGTTTAAGAGTTATCAGTGCAAGGGTTTGATATATGTGAGGAATCCTGCATGGTCGATTAGGGGGGCTCAAGTCGTCGTACTGACCGTGCCGCGCGGCGTTGAGCTCGGGCGGATAATGAGCAAACTTATCGATACGGTTTCTGAACTTGTTCTAGTGTTTGAGGAGCTTCGCATTGAGGAGCTCGAAATGCTGCATGGTCTGATCCCTCCCGGAAAGGTCACCCTGGTTGTTCGCGATCCCCCCGAACGCGAGATTCCAGCGCATGGCCTAGGGTTTGTGTACCAGATCGGAGAGGATTCAGACTTGCCCAGGGACGTAGTGAATTTCGCGAACAGTGCAGTGCCTCTTATTGTGAATAGGTGCGAAAGCGTGCCGAGTCTTTCTTTGGCGGAATTACCGCTCCCTGAGCCCGGGGAAGCATATGTATTGCCGCTGCAAGTGGCCCTCTCGCTCCCCTCTCTCTACGCGGAAGTGAAGAGCAAAGGGTTGGACGGCTATCACTTTATCACTTTAGTTGCTGAAGAAAGCGGGAGGGTTTCCCAAAACTTGCGTGCACCGGCTGTTAGAAGAGCCCTGAAAGGAGTTGTCGATAATATCGTTGAGCTTGAGCCACAGTTGGCGCTTGTTGGCTTTGAGGCGTCTATGCTACTCCATCATCGACAGCTTCACACACACCGTTTACTCGAGCTGGCAAAGAGGTTCTGGAGTACAGTGATCAGAGGCCTACCGGTGAAGATCACGGCGGCGCTAGCCGATGAGCGCGTTTACCTGCTTTCTCGGGTGCCAGGTTTCAACGCGCTTTCCCCGTTTTCCCTTTCCTCTCAACGCACGCTGGACGAACTCGCGATGCTGGAAGGTGCAGTCCAGCAACTACTGCGCGGTGGCTCCGTTCTTGCCATTAAGGTTAAGGGTTACTTAACGTCGCAGCTGCTTGACAGAGTGGCGAGCATTGTTAAGAGTAGTGGGGTCCTACGAGTTAGCTTCCACCTGGAGTTTACGAGATGTTCGTTGTGTTCCACGATGTCTGTAGGGAGAAGCAGTATTTGTAGCACGTGCCTATCCGGCGAAGTGACGCAGCTAATAAGGCCGCTTGGGTTCTATGTACCGCCTCAAACTGTTCCGCCCGAGGTTCTCACCGAGTACGAATCAAGGTTATCCTTAAGCTAGAAGAGGGACGCCTGTATCCGCATCATCTCGATACCGGTCGTGTCGAATCCCACGAGGGCCCCCCTACTATTAGCCACTACACCACTCTTCACGAAAACGTTACCCCGGTTTACCGTCCCTATTCCACCCTTTGGCACCTTCATCAAGCTGATGAGAGTGTTTACCTCTTCATCACTGAGTATAGGGCTCAATAGTACTCCACGGTTGGTTGCTACCCCGAGAGCACCTACGAAATTTGACCCTCCAAGCTTCATCTGCACAACTTCTACATCGAGGGTATCGGCTATCTTAGCTCTAGCAGGGGGAGGTATAAGTGGACTTACTATGGCTGTCGAGTCGTTGGTGAGTATCAAGTTCCCAAGAGCGTTCTCTTTGATCTCGTCGAGCACGTCTACCACCAAAGCGTCGCCGACAGCCTTTCTAATCCGGTCAACCTCCTCCTCCTTTACGATGTTTCCGAGTAGTAGGCCCTTGCTGTTCATTACACACAGGATGCCGAGAAGAGGAGTTTCGCCGATTGAGGCCCGAATAGCTTCTACGCCCAAGTTTCGCCGTATCGCGAGCTCGACCTTATCTGGCGCGCTTTCTGGTATCAGAGCCCATTTCTCACTCGCTGTGATAAAGACGCCAACGTATGGGTTACCAAAAGCATACAGCACTTCAATGCTCAAGCGCCGCTCTCCCTCCCCTCCTCCTTAGGCAGCCTCACCTCAGCAACTTTCACACCTTCCTCCTCTCGTACCTCTACTGCTACTTTTACCCGCCTGGGAGGTCTCTTTATCCCCCTGGACCAGATTGCTTCATTTACTTCGGGAGATATATTCACGATTTGCGACTTCGTGTGGCGCATGATGAACTCTCTTAGTATCCTTATCGCTACTTTCGCCCGCTTAGTGAGCGGGGCTCTGAAAGCATCCCTCAACGGTACGACGTATACTCTTTCGTCGGCCATCTTCGACACCCCTATAGCTGCATTCTACTCCTCCGCCAATTCCTTCGAATCTTCCTTACAACTCTTCTCCTCGTTTTAGCAATGACCCAAACAGGGATTTGATAGTTGGACTTAAGCGCGCTGGCAAGTCTCAGCTTTTTCGCTAACGGCTTATTGCGCGCCATCACAGTCCACCGAGGCTGCCTCTCGTATACTTTATCCTTATTTCTTTCTTCTGTTCGGTGATTCGGGCTAGTAGCTCCTTCAGTAGATCATCAGTTACGGGTAATGGAATTCTGCCCATTTGAGCCAGCTGAATGAGCTGAATCTCCAGCTGTTCAACAAGCTCTGGTCTCACCATCCTCAGGTTAGTCAGCCTTTCGCGCGCTTTAGGCGTTAGGATCCTTCTGAGGTACTCCTGCCTCCTCTCCTCTTCTAGGCGGCGCTGCTCCTCTGCCTGCGCAGCTTCCAGAGCGCGCTGGTACTCCTGAAGTTTCCTCCGCTTGATCGCCTCGAGTTCCTCATCGTACTCGTAGCTCTCCATTACAATTCACCTCAGCATCAGTGGTATTAAGATAAGTATTTCGCTAGCTCGGGGCGCTCCGCAGCCATCTGCTTAAAGATGCGGTAAGCTAAAGAATCCATCAAAGCTCTCCCCTTTGGAGTGAGCGTTCTGCCCTTTCGCTCGATCTTTGTAACGAGGCCTGCAGCTTCCAGCTGCTGCAAAGCCTTCCTTATAGATGATCCACCAGCTTTTCTGAAATGCTCTCGGCGATGGCCGAGGTTCTTACGCCCCCCATAGGCGACTCTCAACCTTTCGATTCCCGTGGGGCCGTGAATGTAGAGTTTCCTCAGGAGGGAAGCGCACCTCTTATACCACCAATCGGGGTCGTCGGGTACGCGCTCCTTGTGGCTACCCGTTTTCGCGTACAAAGCCCACTCCGGCGGCTTTATCGTATCCCCGAAGTTCTCCTTCAGATGCCTGGCTAGCTCTTCAATGAATATGCGCGGTGGTATGTACCTTACATCAGTCACGTGCCTAGGGCGCGCTTAGTCGCAATATAAGCCTTTGTTCGCTTGCAAGCTTTTGCTCTCACTTGGATTTAATTCTACTTACTTCCTGAAGAGGAAAATGAAGCTTGTAAGCCCCCCTAAATCGATCTTCCTCACGGACGAAGGCCTCCATCTCTGCTCGCGTGCTGCTCGCTCTACGAGCTGCTTGAGGGGGCTGAGAATTACCAGTCTACCCCCTTCGTTAAGCACTTGGCGCCCTCCCTCAATTAGCGAAAAGTAAAGCCGTTTTAAACCGCCTACGGCCTTTTCACGAATCCCGTAGGGTGGGTTAGTGGCGACAACGTCCACCCCCTGTCTCAGCAGATTGTTCAAGTACCTGACGTCAGCTACCCAGAAGTCTGCTAACACGCCGGCGGAGGTAGCGTTCGTAATGGCACCTCTCACGTGAACAGGGTTAATGTCAAATCCCAACCCATGTACGCGGGGGGCGTCTAACAGCCCTTCGATGACAATCGTTCCTCCGCCGCATAATGGATCAACTAGCGTTTCACCATCTTTCAGGTTAGCGAGTCGGCACATGGCTCGTGCAACAATCGGGTTAAGAGACGAGGGATGGACGTAGACCCTGTAGCCTCTATCTCTCAGACTGGTAAAGGGTGTTAGATCTATCGCGAGCCTAAACTCTTTACCCACAAGCTCAGCGTAAAGAAGTAGGTCGGGATCGTCTAATGAAACCCTGAGTCGCGGGTATTTCCCTTGAATAGCTGAACCGACAACTCTGGAAATATCGAGCGACGTGAAGGGGTGGACCCCTTCTCTCGCGGCTTCGACTGCGAAAGATAGCGGATGATCCGCCATCCCGCTGATGAGATCCGTCGGCGTGGAGAGGAGCTGCTTAATCTCCTCCAGGCTTGAAGCGTAGCCCTCCACTAGAACAGCGTAGACCTTTTCAGCCAAGGTGAGCCGCGAGATAAAGCGTCCCAGCTCGCCGCCCTTCATCGGCTTAGCCAGCGTGTAAATGATCTTTCCACGCCTGATTATCCCACTGCCAGGAAGAGGTTTAAGCTCAGCTAAGAGTAGGTCCTCGAGACCGGGTACCGTTGTGATAAGCAGCTTTGAGACGCCCTCTTCGAGCATCGCCTAACCTTCACTTCAGCGCTTTCGGCTTTACGCCCAGCTTCGACGCAAGAGCTGTAAGGGTTACCCGAAGAGCTTCGCTCGTGGAGCAAGGTCCCTTGTAGTTGCCGGCTGCATCGTGCCCCCCACCTTCGCCCCCGAGTTCTCTAGCGACGGCTAACGCTAGGTCTCTGCTCGCGGAAATCCCCGTCTTTTCGAGGAAGCTCCTAGAAGCTCTGATGCTCAATCGGCATTCACCGTTTCTCGCCGAAGCCACGAGAGCCAGGTCAGCACCAAGGGATATCAGCGCTCTTGCGAGCGAGGCCTCGTAAGAACCTATTTCGCTCACTGCTACGAGGAAACCCCCTACGTTTAGCACATGGCTTCGTAGCGCCCCCTTCAGCTTGGCCACTCGCTCGGCGTAGGGTGACTCCTCCTCCAGCAGGGAAAGGGCGAGATTGTAGTCGCCACCAAGCTCGAGTAGGCGGGCAACTGTGCGCATAGTTTCCGGTGTAGCCCTGATGAATCGCCTGCTGTCGAAGAGAATACCTGTCAAGGCTAAAGTCGAAAGCCCCCCTGTTAGCGGGACCGATAGACCCTCCACTGCCTGGTAGACTAGAACGGTAGTTGCAGGTTCTTCGCGAACCAGCGAGAAGCTGGCTCTTGTAGCTAATTCGCCGGGTGGAACATGATGATCAATCACCAGCAGGAGAGCGGACTGCTCAACTAGTGGGCGGAAGACTGATAGCTGAACACCGTTAGTCGCGTCTACGACGGCAGCTGCGGAATATGCCCTGCGCCCTGGTTTGCGCACGTACTTCAATCGGATGTTGAGAGCATCCATAATTTTGCGTGAAAGTTTGCTAGGGCCTTCGGGGAAGGCTAGATCTACGTCCCTGAAACCCATCTCCTTCAAAAGGTGGTTCAGCAGGATGGAGGAGGCGAGAGCATCCGGATCTGCGTTCACGTGCGTTACTATAAGCACAGGCTCTTCGGCTCTGCTGGCGAAGCGTTTAACAGCCTCTACTGCCTCAGCCTGAAGGCTCGAGACCTTCGAGAGACGCCCTAACAATAAACTCCGCAAAAGCTTGATCAAGGATCCCCCCCAGCTCACGCTCCAGCTCCCTTCGAGGGTAGCGGGTTTTAACCGAGATAAGAGCTTCGACTGTGTACGGCCACTCTTCGCCAACATTCACGAGTATACTCACCGCCTCTGCGAGGGATCCTAGCTTTTCTCTCGCTATCATATCAATTCTATTGGCTAACCAAATAGCTAATTCTTCTAACTTCTCTTTACTCAGAATTTTAACCTGCTCCAGCCTGCGCTTCTCCACCAAGCTTCCTCGCCAGCTTCTTTTCCAATTCTTCTAATTGCTTCTTCAATAGATCTTCCTGCTTTTCTAGAGTTTTAATACGTATTTCTATAGTTTCTTTCAAATTGTTTAATTCATTAACAACACTACTCTTACTTTTAAGCACGATTATCGACCCAACAATTTTGTATACGGGGTGGCTGTCATCAACGGTGCTCAGCTCTTTTAGAGCTTCATCAACCTCAGCGAGCTGGGCCTGTAGCTGCTGCCTGTTAATTGCTATCAACCTGAGTCTCTCAACTAGATCCTGGTAACGTTTGACCTCGGCACGGAGCGTCTCAGAAACGCTTGCCACGTGGTCTACCCGTTCCAACTCAAGATAAGTTTTGCTATTGTTTCTCAGCGCTGTATGCTAGCTCTTGAGCTGCCCGCTCTAATGCGGTAAGCAATCGGAGAAAGCTGTTAAGGGCAGCTCTGAGAGAAGATCTCCTCTCAGATGTAAATCGTAGGTGGAGTTGTGAGCCTTGCAAGTCTATTTGGACTCTAACTCGGGGTGATGGTTGGCTTGAGGTTTCGACGGATAGCGCCTTGTACAAGGCCTCCGCCTCTACCTCGTCAACGGCGTTAATCGTGATCACCGCCTCATATGTTGCCACGTTTAATCACCGCGTACTTCTCGACTAGCAATCGGGGACCGCAAGGTTGTTCAGACTCGGGTTTCACAAACCTAAGTGCGAATAACGCGCGCGTACGCTTGACGTACTCTATTAGGAGGAGCGAATCGTAAACGTTAGCGAGCTCTGCCGGTTCCGCATCTTCCACGAGCGGTAAATTAATTGCGGCAGCCAGCTCGTGTCCGAACTCTAGAGCTTCCTGCTCCCGCTGAACCAGAACCGCTAAGCTTCTAGGGGGTTGCGGTTTTGCGGCCAGCTCGCGCGCCAATTTTACACCGCTAAGCTTCAACACTAGGGAGGTGTATGGGGGATCTAGCGTCTTGAAAATTTCAATCCGACCAGGGTTACCCCTTAATCCTCTTCCAACGATCAGAACCCTAAGAGCTCCGAGAGCTTTAGCCTGGAGAAGCACATCAAGCAGCCTACTCTTACCCCTATTAACCTTGAGTGCGTTAGGAAGGGATAAGGCAAGTTCTTTCGCGAGGGATCTCACGCGGGGATTGGATCTATGGGTTGTTGTGATGAGGTAGTGGTAGGTCAACGTCTTACCATTCGCTTAATGCTTTTAAGCTCTTCACTCGTGAAAGTCCTACCGAGCTCTGTGCGTGGCACGTAAGCTCCACCTGCAAACGTGTAGCCGCATTTCCTGCAGCTCCATATACCCACGCTCACCCTGCGGAGTCGGCCGCGGGTGAAGCAGCGGGGGCACCTGTGAGGACCCCTCATCTTGGCCTCAATAGCCGCTACCTTATGCCTGAGTGTGGAACCATACCTTGCTCCGAAGCGCCCAGCAGAGCCTACAACCTTTGTTCGTCCCATGGAAAATCGTGGAGCTGTGCAGGGAGGCTATTTAAATTTGTCACGTGCTGAACCGTGGTGTGGCGCTTATCAATGTAGGACGGAAGTATTACGGCTAGTGTCGCTCGGCGCTCGCATATAGGTCACACATATACAGCTGGCAGTGCAGGTGAAGAGGGCATTAGCTGAGAGAGCCATGGTATCGCTCGTGCTCATGGCGCTAGGGTACTTGACGTTTAGAGGCGATCTCTCCGGTGAACGTGGCATGCTTCTGCTAGCGGGGCTCTCACTTTCGCTGGTGCTACCAGGTCTGGGAGTAGCTGCGTTTGCGCTCCCGATGCTCATGTACGTGGGTGAGGGGCACCCTCTTACTCTGCTCCTCACGGCTCCTGTAGTTGTGCTCGCGCTCCGCTTCTGGCCTCAAGCCTGCGCGTGGCTCGCATCCGTTGTGCTCGAGGATCCGCTCGTTAGCTACCTGGCGGCCACCGCATTGCTGTATTCTCTGAAGTTTGCATCTCCAAACGCTGCGGCTTTCCTGATGTTCTTCTACGTCCTCTCAGCGGGCTTTAAGCTGGCTCGCTCAGTGCCGCCCGGCTCTGTGGGCTGTCAGCGATTGGTCGTTGCTCGAGGTTTAGCAAGCCTGCCTGAAAGCGATTGGGTGGAGCTTGCCGGCGAGTGGTTTTTCACGAACCTTATAGGCCCACCCCGCCTCCTACTCCTTGCGCTAACTTATGCTGCAGCTGGAGCGGCAGCCTCCAAGCTCCAAAGGCTTGAAGCTACTAGGCTGGCCGGCGTACTACCTTCGCTGGTAATCGTACTCGCGTTAAACGTCGTGGCGAGCACAATGGGGGTCAAGCCGGGCGTTGAACCCCTAATCGTTCTAGCCGGGACCCTCGTGATGACACTGTTGGCTGAGGTAAGGCATGTGAAGCTACCTAGCAAAAGGTTAGCTGGCAGACGCGCTGTGCGAGTTCCTCGCACGGTTCTACCGCACATGAAGGGCGCTTGGGTGGCTCTCTGCGAAATGCTCGCGGGTGGTGAGAGGCTCCTAGTGGTGTTTGGGCCCTCAGGTTGCGGCAAAACGCTCTTGGTACGGGAGGCTCTCAAAGCTTGCAGGCTGAAGATGGCAGACCGTTCGAGATTCAAAGGTAAAGTTGTCCACCTTGAGAAAGCAGAGAGCGAGCAGAATCTCGATGAAACGATCAGAAAACTCCTGATATCCGGAGCAAAGTGTGTGGTGCTCGAGACTAACCGCCCGTTGACACTGCTGGGGAGACTAAAAACTGCGCTTCCGCGAAAGGCGGTTTACGTTATGCCCCCCGACGAGAATACTCGAGGCAAGCTGATCTTGCAGGGGCTTGCTGGTTTAGCGGACGAAAACACTGTCGCTTGGTTAGTAGAGGCAACGCAAAGGTACAGTTTGAGAGGCCTTATGAAACTCTTGGAGAGCATTATGGCGCACATACAAAACGGTAACGGGCTCGAGCAGGCCATAGCAGTTGCACTGCAGGATGTTCCTCCCGATCTTTCGTACGAGGAATTAGCGGAATGTGAGCGTTTCATCACAACGTTCAAAGGAATAGTCGCTGGCTTCTCTCGCGACCAAACTAACGACGAGGTGATCGCGCAGGCGGGTAACCCCGATGCGATGGGCACTGGGGGTGGGTAGCCCCTAACTCTAAAATCGCGTGACTGAGGACTCACACTTGTTCATATTTTCGCCCAGGCGCTCCCGCTCCCCCAGCTGCGCGCTCCTGGCTACCCCTTCACTCCCCGCACAGGGCCCGCGCCCCACCCGCTCTCCCGCGGCGGCATGGAGGGGAAAAGGAAGGGGGATAGGGTAAAGCGCCCCGCTCCCTCTCACTCGAGGGCTGCGGCTACGTACGCCCTCAGCCACCCCCCTCTCAGCTGGATTAAGACTGCGCGCCGCTCCCCGCGCGTGAACGCTATACTCCCCGGCACCAGCTTGGCTAGCATGAACGCCTCAAGA
>JAVYQJ010000027.1 GCA_038731975.1 Thermofilaceae archaeon
CCACCAGCCGGGTGGCGGGCCCGCCGGGACTCGAACCCGGGTCGTCCGCGCGGCTATCCCGCTCTACGGGTTAAAAGCCCGTCGCTCTTCCAGGCTGAGCTACGGGCCCCCGTAGACATCCTTCAAAATCTGTTTTAAGCTTTATCTGCGCCGAGAGACCGGCACGAACCTTCGTCATGGTCTCTCAAGTACATCGCCTCACCAAATGTATCAGTTTTAAAGCGCTTCGTAGATGAGATCCTTCGATGGGAGAGAGCGTATCCGTGTACGTTGAGAGCAGCGAGGAGCTCGAAGTGGATTGCCCTCTCTGCGGAGGGAAGGCTGTGCTGCGGGAGGCCACATACGACTTACCGAACGTCGGTAGAGCGCTGCTCGCGTCGCTGACATGCACACGCTGCGGCTACCGGCGCGCCGATCTAGTCCCTCTGCACACCTACCGTCGCAGACGCATCTATTACACGGTGAGCGATCCTGAAGATCTCAACGCAAGGGTTCTTCGCAGTAGCGTTGCAACCGTAGAAATTCCCGAGCTGGGGGTCTCTATCACACCGGGCGCGGGCGCGCACTTCATCGTGACGAACGTGGAGGGGATACTGAGGCTCGTACAGGATGCGGCGAAGTCGATCGAGGTATTGGGGGAGGGTTCAACAGGCTTCGTGGACACCATTGAGCGGCTGATAAGCAGAGGGGGGCGATTCACGCTAATTATCGACGATCCGTGGGGCGTGAGCTTCGTGGAGCCTCCCAAAGAGGCACGGGCTTGCAAGGTGCTTTTAGAGGAGGTTGAGGCCGGCTAGCCTGCACAAGAAAAGTTAATACCGGCGTTTGCTGCAAGCTACATGTGGCGAGAAAGGGAAGTAAGAGGAAAACCACAGCTCCTCGGACTGCTGCAGGGCTCATCACGTACTTCGAGGAGGAAGTAGGCGGATTAAAGCTCAGACCCGAAGTTGTGGTTGCGTTGACCGTAGGGCTGATGCTTCTCGTGATTCTGGCCCACATCATAATACCGGTGCCGCCCTAAATGGAGGAGTTTAAAAAAGGATTATTAAGAGTTGTATCCCTGATAAAAAGGGAAGCCGTAATAGATAGGGTATCCGTAAGGAGGGTGTTAAGGGAGCTCGAAAGAGAGTTGCTAAAGGCTGACGTTAGCCCGCAACTCGTCCTCGAGCTTTCTAGAAAAATTGAGGAAAAGACCCTGCGGGAGCAGGTTCCCCCGGGTTTCTCGAGGAGAGAGCTGCTTCTGAAGAACATGTACGAGGAGCTGGTAAATCTTCTGGGCGGCGAATCCCGCTACGAGCCAAAGGTAGGTAAGGGTAGTACGATATTACTGGTGGGTTTGCAGGGCTCCGGTAAAACGACAACAGCAGCTAAGCTTGCACTGTACTATAAGCGCCGGGGTTTCAGAGTAGGGCTGGTTTGCGCTGACAACTACCGTCCGGGGGCGCTTGAGCAACTAAAGCAGCTTTCTGAGCAGATTGGTGCGGAGTTTTACGGTCGTGTAGCGCCCCCTCTTGACGTTGCACTGGAGGGTGTGAGGGAGCTTAGGAGGAGGGGTGTTGATATAGTGATCATAGATACAGCCGGGCGCCATAAGGAGGAGGCGATGCTACTCCACGAGGTTAAAGAGATCGCTGAGAAGATTAAACCAACCGAGGTGATGCTAGTTCTCGACGCTACGATCGGGAAAGCCGCAGGTCCGCAAGCGGAGGCCTTTCACAAAGCCGTGCCTGTGGGTTCGATAATCCTGACGAAAATGGACGGCGCTGCACGAGGGGGCGGAGCCTTGGCGGCTGTAGCTAAAACAGGCGCTAGGATAGCCTTCATAGGCGTTGGGGAGAAGGTGGATGAGTTAGAGCCCTTCGATCCCCCCTCATTCGTCAGCAGGCTGCTAGGTATGGGCGATTTGAAAGCCCTCGTAGAGAAGCTGCGAAGCGCTCAGCTAGCCGTGAGCGCCGAAACAATCCTTTCAGGGCGATTTACGCTCCTCGAGTTTAAGCATCAGCTGGAGGAGCTGAACAAAATGGGGCCCTTAAGGAAGATTTTCGAACTCTTACCGGGTGGAGTTCAGTTGACCCCTGAGCTTGAAAAAGCGGGATCGGAGAATTTGAAGAAATGGATCTCGATTATGAACTCCATGACTAGGGAGGAGTTGGTGAAACCGGAGATAATAAATCGATCTCGCATGCTGAGGATCGCAAGGGGGTCGGGTACAACGGTGAAGGACGTGAAGGAGCTTCTTGAGGCTTACAGAAAGGCTCAAAAGCTAATGCGCCAGCTCACTCGCTCCCGACGAGCCAGGCTAAGCTTACCGTGAGGCGCCGGTTCATAGTCCTGGTTGATACACTTGAGGAAATGCAGCGTGCTGCGCCGCTTTTAGCGCGATGCGTGCCCGCAGCGCTGATGATATCGCATGGGCTTCGCACTGACGTTGATCTGCTCTTCTATTCCTTAGAAGACGGCTTTACCGTGCATTTCGTAGCCGACAGGCTCAGAGGAGTTAGACCTGATGAGGCATCTGTGCTAGGCATTTTAACGAAAGCCTTTCGCGCTGCCTGCGCCGTTAGCGATCGCCCTCGAAGCGTTCACTCGGGGGTTCTCATCTGCAAGCGACCCTTAAACGCTTTCCTCACACAGTTCTCGGCGAAGTACTTGTGCAGCTCGCGCGGCATAGACCTTAGACACGTGCAGACCAGCTACAGAGATCTGCTCTTCATCGTGCCTCTACATCATGAACCCCATATTGAAGGCGTAGAGCACCTGAGGTGCTTCACTGACGTGCTGCTGCCCGATCAAGTAATATCCCTCCTAAACCTCTACCTAGACAGGTGCCGCATATGAAGGGGGAGGAGCTGCTGAGCGTCGCACGAAATGTGCTTGCCGAGCGCGCTCTATGCGACTCGTGCCTAGGTAGGCTTTTCGGGATGCTTGGTTACGGCCTGACGAACGCCGAGAGAGGGCGCGCCATAAAGACCGTCTTGCTCATGGAGTCCTACGATTCGATGAAGGGGGAGGCGGACAGAGCTATGTTATCCTGCCTCGCGGACACGGGCTTTAAACCGGCAGTCGAGACCCTAGCGAGACTCGGTGATCTTCGAGAAGTCGCGCAAAAGTGCTCGCTATGCGGTGGCGTAATGGAGCGCTTAGACGAGCTAGCCCACATGTGTATAGAGGCTAGTAGGGAATACCAGTTCGAAACATTCCAGGTCGGCTGCTCCCTACCAAGCGAGCTTGTGAAGCGCGAGGAAGAGCTTTGGCTTAGGTATCGCATCGAGAGCGCGGAATCCTTGAAAGGTGAGTTAACTAGAGAGGTGGGAAAGCGCATTACGACGCTAACCGGTAAGCAGTACTCCCTGCAGAACCCTGATGTGGTTTTCTTGATCGACCTAGGCTCGTGGAGCGTTTCGGTACAAGCGCGCCCCCTATTCATCTACGGACGTTACAGGAAGCTCGTCAGAGGGCTCCCGCAGAGCCCCTGGCTCTACAAACCGGATTCACGCGTCCTCTACCCCACTTCGATTGAAGAGCTCATTACGAAGCCCCTCGTCGCCTTAGCCAAGGGTAGCGGTGCAAAGCTCCACGCGGCCGGGCGGGAAGACTTGGACGTGAGGACCCTAGGAAGCGGCAGACCTTTCGTCGCAGAAATACTCTGCCCTAAAGTTAGGACTATAGATCTACGCGAAGCTGAACATTTGATAAATCAGGAGGCCGGCGGGCTTATCGAAGTTGAGGGGCTGCAGTTCATCGATGGCAGGATAGTTCCAAAGCTGAAAGCTTATTCGGAGATCGCTCGCAAAACCTACGTTGCGCGCGTCAGTGTTAGCAAAAAAGTTAGTGTAGATGATCTAGAACTTATCGAGAGGAGCCTTAAAGGTGCAGTTATTACTCAGAGAACCCCAACGAGAATTCTTGGTAAAAAAGCTGACAAAATTAGAAGGAAAGTGGTATACGAGGTGAAAGCTAAGATGTTAGAGGATAGTGTCATAGAGTTGACCATAACTTGCCAAGGCGGGCTGTACGTTAAGGAGCTAATTCATGGTGATGGGGGGAGGACTAAACCTAGTGTGGCCGAAATCCTTAACGCAGATGTGGTAGTAGAAGAGCTAGACGTTGTCCACATCGAAGAGCCGGCTATTGTGAAGCAGTACCTTCGCTCGAAGGGTTAGCGGCTTGGACCACGAATGGTTTAATGTGATCCTTTGTTGTCACTATGATCTTCTCCTTGCCGCCCACGCGGATCTTAATCTCGTAGGCTCTGCCTCTCTTCCCCACTATCACACCGACCTTTCCTTGATACCTTCTATGTGGTGCAGTGCTTATGTAGTTGGGGCATATGTCGATGCACACCCGATCGCCGATATTGTATTCGTATAACAGTCTGCTTAGACCTGGCCTTCCCCTTTCTCGCGGCTTCTTGCTTAGGAGCTTCCTGCTTCTATTCCTGTAGCCCTTCGAGTGCCTCACGCAGGACTCGCCGCCGCGATCATTTATAAGGTTTGTCGGCCTCTTCCTCGACTAAACTTTTAATATTGGGTATCGTTAACTATAGAGGACTGGCAATGAAAATCCTCAGCGAGAAGTTGGTCCCTATTCCTATCGTAGCTAAGCTGCTAGAGGAGGAGTCGAGGAAAAGGAACCTGAGTAGTTTTGAAGTCATTACCCTCGAGTATGCAAAGAAGTTCACTAAGATCCGTGCCGAGGCAGCTGATGAGCTGGTACAAGCACTCGTAGAAAGGGGTCTCCCCCTCGATATAGCCGTTCAGGTGGTTAATACCGTACCCGAGAGTGAAAGCGAGCTTCGGACAATACTAGCTCCCCTTTCCAGAGTTTTTTCAACAGATGAGTTACGGGAGATTATAAATTTATTAAAATCTTATAAAATTACTGAAACTTAATCTTAAGGAGATTTATATGAAATTTCAAGATAAACGGCAAAAGGTGTACGAGGACTACGTGTACATTCTGGATTTCCTGCCGTACGGCTACGCTTATTCGAGGGGAAGAAGGGAAGGTTTTAGGGGTCCTATCGCCCAAGCGTTGGGTGAAAGGTACTTTATGCTGCTCGAGCTGGCTCCGATACCGGGCCTTGAGCTTAAGGCCGGCGATAGGGTCCCACTGATTAGGGATCTCGAAGGGCAGCTTCTACGAGTCACTAGACGCTTAACTTACGATGAGCTTACAGCGAATGCTAGGGCCGAGCTTCCCGAAATAGTGAGGCGGATAGTTGAAAGCAGGGAGGCAGAGTTTGTCGAGTTCTTCAATAAGGCCGAACCCTTAACCACCAGGATGCATTCATTGGAATTACTGCCCGGGATCGGTAAAAGGCTTCTTTGGAAGATCCTCGAGGAGAGGAGGAGGAAGCCTTTTGAGTCGTTCAAGGACATTTACGAACGAGTCAAGATAGACCCTGTAAAAGCCATCTGCGAGAGAATCCTCGAGGAGCTACAAACAGAGCAAAGGCACTACATCTTCGTGAAACCATTTATCAAAACGAAGACAGAAAGAGAAGAAATCTACTAGCCTAGGTTTCCCCATCACCTTTAAAATCTCTCCGTTTTAAGATCCTCAGATGCCTAAGCGATGCCCCGAGTGCGGAGGCGAAATCATCTACAACAGGGATCTTAAGATATATATCTGCACACGCTGCGGAAGAATGTATGTGCGAGAGGAGCTGGAGGATTTACTCGAGCGAGCTCGCGAAAAGGAAGTAGGGAGAGACCTTAGGTCGCGCCGCGTATGACATTCATGCTCTTCATAGTCGGTCCAGCAGGCTCGGGAAAATCCTCCTTTGTTGCGGCATTTTCGGACTGGCTGGAGAACTTCGAGATACCGTATCTCACCGTCAACCTCGATCCGGCTGCCGAGTATATTCCCTACACGCCTGATATCGACGTGAGGGACTACGTCACAGCAAGGCAAGTTATGGAAGAGTACATGCTGGGACCCAACGGTGCGATCGTAGCCTCCGTTGATTTAATGTTGAACTTCATCCCTAGTCTCAGGGAAGAGATACATGAGGTGGCAACAGAGGGTTACGTGCTCATTGACACTCCGGGGCAGATGGAGATCTTCGCTTTCAGGCGAACGGGTACCGAAATCGTTAAGGAGCTCATGGGCGACCGTGGGGGCGTACTATTCATTGTTGACTCCGCACTCGCTACTTCCCCCTCGGCGTTCGCCTCCCAGATATTCCTAGCATCGTCTGTTTACTACCGGTTCAGAATTCCTCAGTTCAACGTTTTCAATAAGATTGACCTTTTAAGCGAAGCTGAGCTCGAAAAGATGGTCAACTGGGTTAGAGAACCAACGAGCCTCCTAGATGAGCTGGAAAAAGAGGTGGGCGGTGAAGAAAGGCTAGTCGTTAAAGGCCTCCTCGAGGCTGTAAGGGGGTTCCTCGAATCCTTCTCCATCTACTTTGCGTCCGCGAAAACGGCGCAAGGTTTGGATAGCGTTTACGCCGATCTCCAGAAATTGTACAAGGGTGGAGAGGACTTCGAACTACCTGAGCACCTTCGCGAGCTTAGGGAGCGAGAGCCCGGCTAAAGCAGGGCTTCAAGCGATTTTTGTGTCAACGCGAAGACTAGCCCACCCCCAGTTACGTGAGGCCGCAGGAAGTCGAAGGTTGTAAGTAATTTGAGGACGAAGCGGCGCTCTCGTCCCAGCAGATCTAGCAGGGCTCTACCGACGATCGATCCTCCACTCTCTAAAGCCTCAACGAGTATGTCCCTGCCCGCAGCAGCAGCCTCGCCGAGCGCGTGCGAGATGAGGTCTACTGCGGGCGGCGCAGACCATACCGGAAGGGCGGGGCTCTCCTCGCACCTCTGAATCTCCAGTGGGATGCCAAAAATACCAGCGATGCGATCAACGGCAGCTACCAGGCTCCGTGGAGCTTGTCTGGGGACCTTAGCCTTAACAACCGTTCTCGTGCTTCTGCCAAAGATGCTAGACAACGCGATCACAGCACTCACGTGCGGTATGACTACGTTGAGCGCGATTTCGTCAGGGTAGCTGTGGTCCTCGCGACAGAACCCACGCAACCACCTGAATACGCGGTAAACCTGTGATGGCGCTATGCTCTCTAGAAGCTCCAAGGTAACGCCTTCACAATTGATCATCGCTGAAGATTGGAGCAGGCGCGAGACGAGGCGGGGCGTGATCAGACCGTCAAGCACCATCGCCCGAAAGAGTATGGGTAGGCTGGAGCTGGAAAAGAGGGGCCGCGGCAGCGGCTTCGACTCGCAGAATGTTAGTTCGATCATCTATGATAACTCCAGCTAAGGTTATTTAAAGGTCATCAGTAGGTGAGGGAATGGATGAGCGGGGGACAAGTGAGGTCAGTGTTGGTGCTATGCGTTGATAGGGACAACGATATCGGCGAAGTCACGGGATTCGAAACTCCGATAGTCGGCAGTGAGCAGCTCAGCCGGGTGGCTCTCGAATTCGCAACTAAAAGGCCGGAGGATTCAGATGTGAACGCAATCTTTGCCGCGCTTAGGCTCTATCAGGATCTCAAGCGGAGTGGCAAGCTTGAAAACGTTGAAGTGGCCCTCGTAGCTGGACACAAAGATGAGGGGTTGAAAGCAGACTTGCGCATAGCTGAAGAACTCGACCGCATACTTTCGTCTAAGAAGTTTGACGGAGCGGTGCTCGTCTCGGATGGCCCGACGGATGAGTTGGTGCTCCCCCTCATTCAGTCGAGGCTTCCTGTCCTCTCCGTACAGCGGGTACTTGTGCAACAATCGAGGGGGGTAGAGGAGTCCTTCATACTCTTCCTCCGCTACCTGAGGAGGCTGTTCGAGGAGGAGAAGTACAAGAAGTACGCGTTGGGTGTGCCAGGCGCATTAATCACAATGTACATCTTGCTTTCACTCACGGTTCCGGCCTACGTATGGCCTCTAATCACGGTTTCCATCGGCTTGGCAATGCTCGTGAAAGGGTTTTCCCTTGATGCACGCTTCAAGCAGGTATACGCGTCTTCCCCCATACTTTTTACGGCCATTATAGCCTCGATGCTCATCGCAGCGTTGGCACTGGCAACTGGAATTAGCAGCGTGGCTGCTCTTGGGAGCGTTGATTTTCTCAAGGCGATCGGCTATTTCCTTCTTACCAACTTAGGCGAGCAGATGCTGGTGCTGGATCTGCTCTTCCTCGCGATCCTCCTCCCCCTCGTTGCCCTGGCTCTTGAAGCGTTGCTGGGCGATAAACGATTCGGCACAAGCGAGGTTGGCGCTGTTGCGATTGCAGTAGTACTACGTCAAGTAATCTTCGAGTACGCTCGACTCCTAGTTGGGGCTGGGAGCATCTTCACGTTGCTACTCTGGGTTGTCATTGCCATCCTAACCCTAACGGTGCTAGCGTCGATCCTACCGTTAAGCCGGCTCGTGCTTCAGCGGAGAATACACGGCGGCAGTGTCAGTAGGCAGACGATTAAGTAATGGAACTCACGGTTACGCCGCGCATGTCAGAGCACGGCGCGTTTGCGATGCATGAAGAAGGCGTAACCCTCTGCCTTCTAGTCTCGGGCGCACAGCCACAGTTAGGAGCTAGAGAGGCTGAAGCACTACTTGGGAGAAGTCTAGTGCGCTTGAGCGATCGTCTTCACATTGCTGAGGCACGCGATACTAACGAAGTGGGCGAAATGTTGCAGAGGTTGTACGATTCCGTGCTACTGCAAGAAGTTGTTATCGTCAAAGCAATATCTGCGAATCCGCCGTCCGGGAGAGATTTTTACAAATCGTTAGCTGCTTCGTGTAGTTGGAGCGAGTTAAAAAATAGATCCTTCGCTGTTACTGTTAGAAAGCTAGGGGGTTACCCCTCCATCAGCTCGATGGAGTTAGCGGCATGCGTGGCTGAAGGTATCATTGAGTCGCTGGAAGGCAGCTTTAGAGTCGATTTAGAAGCTCCGGACGTGAATATACGTTTAATCACCTCGAAGGACGCTGCAGTACTCGGAATACAGGTTCTCGATTTACGGGGTGACAGGCATAGGTTGAGATCTAAGAGGTTCAAGGTTTTCAAGCACCCAGCCTCCCTGACGCCTGAAGATGCGGGGATTCTAGTCAATTTAACTGGCTGGCGTAGCCCTCTCATCGACCCTTTCTGCGGCTCGGGAACCGTCGTGGTAGAAGCTTGTCTGAGGGGTTTGGAAGCGGTCGGCTTAGACATCGATCTCCGCGCGGCTAAGGGCGCATGTCTCAACCTAGCGTTGTTTTCATGCAGCGCGCGGGGTCACATCGTCGTGGGAGATGCTACACGTCCCCCCTTCAGAGCCGGAGCTTTCAGAGCCATAGCTACAAACCCACCCTACGGTCGAATTCTAGCTACGACGGAACCCTCATTGGAGCTAGCTCGATCAATGCTGAACGAAGGAGCCCGTATAACCACGCACGATGCAGTCTACACGCTAGTCCTACCCTCCCCTCTCAACCTGAGCGAAGAGGGCTTCCACGTAGAAGCGTACCCTGTACGCGTCCATGGCAAGCTCACGAGATATTTTACGGTGGTGAGGAGGAGAGATGATTAAGGGATCCGCGCGCGTGACGTTTCTGGGCACTGGTGCTTCATCTCCCACGAAGAAGAGGTGGTTACCCGGCATCCTAGTGAGGATTCGCAACGAATTTCTCCTGCTCGACTGCGGGGAAGGCGTTCAGTACCGAATTCTGACTGCTGGACTGAGGGTTAACAAGCTTTCAGCCATCCTCATAACGCATCTGCACGGCGACCACGTGTACGGGCTGCCCGGCCTACTCGAATCGCTCAATAATTGGGGTAGAGCCAAACCTCTAACAGTCGTCGGTCCGCAAGAGCTTCTAGCGTTTCTTGAATCTCTACGACTTCGCGACAAGTTGGACTACGAAATAGTGTTTGTAAGTGCACGCGATAAGTTGTCTTTCAGGGGAGATGGGTACACAGTAAAGGCAGTAGCGGTAATGCACGGGCTCGAAGCCTATGGTTACGTGATAGTTGAGGACCCCCTACCCGGGGAATTTAATGCCGCCAGAGCAGAAGCGCTAGGGATACCGCCTGGCCCAGAAAGGACGAGGCTAGTTCAAGGTTACCCTGTAACGCTACCTAATGGTAGAGTCGTCCATCCGAGCGAAGTAGTGAGTCCGAGCAGAAGGGGATTAAAGATTGTATACAGCGGCGATACCACACCCTGCACTACCCTGGTAGAGGCTGCCCGAGATGCCGATTTACTCATCCACGAAGCAACGTTCTCATCCGGACACGTGAACGAGGCGGAGAACAGTTTCCACTCGACTAGCGTGGACGCCGCACAAACAGCTCAAAAAGCAAGTGCAAAGTTCCTCTTTTTGACCCACTTTAGCAACAGGTATAGCGAGGATGATCTATCTCAACTTTTAGGCGAGGCACGCAGCATATTCAAGGAAACGTTTTTGGCTAAAGACTTACTGCAGCTCGAACTACGAAGACTTTATATGAATGGATTAACAATATGGTTTAATAATCTTTCATAAACCCATCACGCGCTCCGATTAAAGTTACTCGCAGTAACCAGCGCGGAGACTATGGATCCGGGGGACTTGTAATCTCCTCGACTGGTACCCCTTGTACTGTTCGAGGAGCTAACCAGAGTATTGCTGCCTCCGGATCCTTACAGTTCACCTCAACGATTATCGGTCCGAGCGGGCTTTCTTCGAATTCGTATGTGCAGAAACTGACTCTGCCGGCGTAAGCGGCCTGCTTATTGATGTAAAACGTAAACCCGCTGGCTGTTAAACCCTTCAACATGAACGTGCGCGCCGCGTCAAGGATCCTTTGCTCGAAGAGGAGGCGCCTGAATTTGAATAAGCTGCTAGCATCACCCTCGCCTACTAGGAAGGTGCTCTCACCCACTCGCTCCTCAGAGAGCTTTACGTCGAAGAGATTCGTAACGGCCTTAGCGACTTTTTCTTTATCCTCTGTTGGCCTGACTTCTACTCTAACGAGGACCCTCATCGCTGCGACCTGAGCTACACTACTCTTACGCGGTTAATCTTCTTGTTCTGCCACGAGTACTTTCTCATCCTGCGGGATCTACCGAAACCGCACGCCGCGCAGTAGTGCTTCCTCACGTTATAGCTGTGCCGACCGCATCGGCGGCATCTGATGTGGGTCTTCTTCCTCCCCCTCTTGCCGAAGGATGTGGTCCCCTTCACCATGGCTACCGCCTCTTCTTCATGCTGCTGGGCTGATGAGGATCACATTATCCCCCCTAACTACGACGTGCCCCAACTTACGCGTACGGCCTTCCTTAACCTCCTCTGCTTCCTCGAGTAGTAAGTTAAGGTGAGAGTCGAAGCTCTTCAGCACCCCTCTTAGCTCTCTACCACCCTTTAGCTTCACTAATACTTGCTTATTCACTGAGCTCCTGAGCAAGTTTAGTGTAGAGCTCATCTCTCGCGCACCTTCACCGGCCTCTATCGATAACTCTATATAAGCCAATCGCCACAGTGCCGTTGAGGGGGCCCGTGGCCTAGCATGGAAAGGCGCCGGCCTTCGGAGCCGGAGAACCCGGGTTCGAGTCCCGGCGGGCCCGCCATCGTTAAATTTCTGCTGATAGATCGTCGACAGACTACAGCTAGCCTTAGGTGGGCAGTGGGGAGGTTCTAAGGTATTCCTTGAGTACAGCCAGTTAAACCCTTCTCGCGTGTACGTTTTAACTGGCTACAATGTGACGAAGTCCTCAACCGTGGGTAAGCGTGGCGGGAGCCCTTTTCGCTTCCGTATCTCCATGATTAAGTCCGTGAGAACTGATTGAGGGACTGGATACCAGTGCGAGAACTCAGTGGCCCAGAAAGCTCTCCCCTGTGTGGCTTCGCGCATCTCATCAGCTAGGTTGAAGGACTCGCTGACTGGTATCTCCCCAAGCACTCTCATCAGCGCGCCACGCTGCTCCAAGTTTAAGATCTTGCCTCTGTGCCTATTCAAAACGTTTAACGCTCCGCTTAGCCACTCCTGCGGGACTCGCACCTCGATTTTTAGAACGGGCTCGAGGAGCGTCGGTGCAGCATCCATGAAGCTGGCGAAGATGGCGTTCTTAGTGGCTGGCATTATCTGGGCAGGTCCCCTGTGTGCCGGATCTTCGTGAAGCTGAGCATCGACGAGAACCACCTTGACACCCCTTATGGGCTCCTGGGCTAGTGGTCCAGCTTGCATAGCCCACCGGAAGCCCTGAACTATCGTATCGGCCACCTCGCGCAGGTACTGAACGCCCGTCGTCCTATTGACGAATATGTTGAAGTTCTCGTCGATGTCCCAGATCCCTCTCGCCTCATCGGTATCCCAGCCGGCGTACTCCCTCAGCAGTTTAGCCCGCTCCCTCCACTCTTGGTCCGCATACACCTTGCCCTCCTGCATGAGTTTCAAAGTCTCCTCGTTCAGAGGTTCGACGTAGATGTAGAGCCTGTTGTGCTTGTTTGGCGATTTGCCCTCGAATACGTTGCCGCGCTTCCTTACGGTCTCCCTGTACCTAACGATTGGCTGCGATGTGATTATGTCTAGATTAGTCCTTTGCTTTAGGTCCCAGAGTACGATTTCCAAGTGCAGGGTACCCATGCCGCTGATGAGGTATTCACCAGTCTCCTCGTTTATGTAGACCTTTAGGGTGGGATCCTCGATAGCGAGCTTTCTTAGCGAATCGACAAGTTTGGGTAGATCGCTGCTCCTCTTTGGTTCCACAGCGATAGTTACTACTGGCTCGCTGATGTAGCTCATCCGCTCAAACGGAACCATTGAATCCTTGTACTTAATGTCAACTACCGTTTCGCCAGCCCTTGCCTTCTCCAACCCCAGTAAAGCTACGATGTTTCCAGCGCTCACTTCATCGATTTTCTCCCTGTAGGGTCCCATGTACAGGCTGACCTGGAGAACCTTACCGCCATCCCTCGCGTTGACAAGCCATACTTCGTCACCCGGCCTTACTGTTCCACTGAAGACTCTGCCAGTCGCTACGAAGCCCGCGTGAGGGTCGGCTACAACCTTGCTGATCGCTATCACCAGCGGACCCTCCGGGTTGCACTCCAGCATCGCTCTACCGATTTCCCCATTCAAGTCGCCTTTCCACAGCTTGGGAACCCTATACTTCTGTGCCTCCCTCGGATTGGGCACGTGCTCGACGATCATGTCGAGTAGGGCTACGTGAAGCGGGAAGTCGTTCGCCAGCTGATCGTAGTACCCCCTTTCGTAGGCGTCGATTATGTAATCGAATTTTACCCCTTTCTCAACCGCTATGGGTACCGTCAAGCCCCATTTGTGGAGAGCGCTCCCAAAAGCCACTTGACCCTTCCTAAAATCCACCTTCCATTTATCCTTGAATTCGGGGTCGGCGTACATCTCGATAAGCATGTTGAAGTCGCGCACTATCTCCACGAACCTCTGCTGTATCTCCTGGGGGCTCAGGCGGAGCTCCTTAATCAGCCTGTCAACCTTGTTTATGAAGAGCAGAGGTCTCACGTACTCGTTCAACCCTTGCCTTACAACGGTCTCTGTCTGCGTCATCACACCCTCCACTGCGTCAACCACAACGAGCCCGCCGTCCATCAGCCTAAGGCTCCTGGTAACGTGGCCCGTAAAGTCCACGTGACCAGGCGTATCCACTAGGTTGATCACGTAGGGCTTGCCCCTCCACTCGTGGTAAAGCGAAATGTTGGCTGCCTTTACCGTCATCTGCCTCAGCTGCTCGATTTCCACGTAATCGAGAGCCAGAGCTTTACCAGCAACTTTGGGACTAAGGAGACCCGCTGCCATTAGTAGAGAGTCGGAGGTCGTCGTCTTCCCGTGATCTACGTGCGCTAGAGTTCCTATGTTACGCACCTGCTCCACGTTCTTCATTATCCTGGCTATCTCTTCGACCTGCTTGAAGCGTACCATCCGGACTCGCTTCGAGCTTTAGGCTGATCTTTTATAAGGTTTCTGCGTTGAGGTTCGGGCCTGTAGGCCCTTGGGCCTTCCTGTCTCGAGCCCCATTTTCATCGGGGCCCATGTCACCGGCTCAGCCCCGCACAGGGTAACCCCACAGCCGCGGCTGAACTGCGGGGAAACCCCTGTG